>NZ_JAHDIW010000018.1:0-70726 GCF_018531165.1 Geobacter grbiciae
CTGCTGCTGTTTCATGTTTACCTCCCTCTCGGTAGTTTACCAAGCGGGAGTGTCCATCGTCATCAGGATACCTCACTCCTCCCCCAGGGCGACAAGGAACGGGACCAGGTACGGAAGTTCGTCGACGTCTTCACTTCAGATCGAAACGGCGTCCCCTGGGAAACCAAGCGGATGTCGAAGCCGGTCACGATCATGCAGTTCGTGAACCTCATGTCAAAGTTCATTGGCGAGAAACAGGCCAACACGGCCATTGCCGAGTATTTGGGGAACCGGGAGATCACTGCGCAGGGAGGGGTGTCGGAGTTCGAACTGCCGAAACTGAAGCGCTTCACCGAAAAGACCCTGGCGGGGTCGGTGGGTGCTGCGGCTGCAGGAGCCATTGTGGAGAGCTACCTTTCGGATCTGGGATCACGGATGGAACCGGTCTACGACATCTTCAGCACGGTCCAGGCGTCGCTCGCCGAAAGCCGCGAGGCCCTCTACGTGCGCCTCAAGGCATCGGAGCTCATCAACAGGACCCTGGACCTCCAGATCATCATGGACGATCTGCTGGCGCTTATCCTCAAAGAATTCAAGCTCGATCTGGCGGTTATCAGACTTATTGACGAAAAGGGGATCCTGCGGGTCAGGAGCTACCGGGGGAAGGGAATAGCCGCAATCATCGGCAAGGACTGGGACCCCGAAAGCGAAACATACATCGGCGAGGCATTCACGGCCAACCGGATCCAGTTCGTCAACGATACCCAGTACATCACCAAACCGCTCTCACGGGACCTGATGGCGCGGGAAGGGATCAAGTCCTTCGCCCAAATCCCCATCGCCCGCAAGGGAGAACACCCGCTCGGGATTTTGTCGGTCTTCTCCAAGAACATCGTTGGTCTCTTCAACGAACCGTTCCTCGACCTCCTGGAGAGCCTGGCGGGGCAGCTGGCCCAGGCAGTGAAAATAGTCACGGAAATGGAAGCAAGGGAGCGGGAGCGCGAGGAAAAGGAACGCATTCTCCTGGAAAACGCCCGGGTTCTCAAGGAGATGGAGATTGCGAAGCAGATCCAGCTTTCGCTCCTCCCCTCCAGTCCCCCCGTTATCCAGAAAATAGAGATCGCGGGGCGCTGCAAACCGGCAACCCATGTGGGGGGGGATTACTACGACTTTTTCCTGCATGGCGCCAACAACATCGACATGGTCATCGCCGACGTGTCGGGACACAGCGTGGGAGCAGCTCTCATCATGGCTGAAACCAGGAGCGTACTCCGGGCACAGGCCCGCTCCGACAAGACTGCGGGAGCGATCCTCGCAACCCTCAACGAGCTCCTCCACGACGACCTCTCCGCCGCCGAGCTTTTCATCACCATGTTCTATGTCCGCTACGACACAGAACGCGGCGTCCTCGCCTACGCCAACGCCGGCCACAACCCTCCGCTCATCTTCCGCGAGGGACAGCGGTCCTGCGTGGAACTGGATGCCGAGGGACTCATCCTTGGCGTCAAGCGGGACGTCCAGTTCGAGGAAAAGACCATAACTCTCCGGCAAGGCGACGTGGTGCTTCTCTATACCGACGGCATCACCGAAGCCCAGACCCCGTCGGGAGAATTTTTCGGCACGGGGCGTCTCTGCGATATCCTCACCCAAAACCATGCCCGACCCGCCGAGGCCATTATCGAAAGCATCCTTGCAGAGGTAGAAAGCTTCAGCGCCACTTCGGTCATCAACGACGACATTTCCATGGTCGTCTTCAAGGTATTTCCGTCCCGACAGTTAATGAAGCAAAATCAGAGCGCAGCGGAACCAATTGGTGTACAATAACAAAAGTTGAACATCATACAATGACGGTCGTTTTTTCGAGAAAGCCTGACCTCAAGGAGTGGACCATGAACCTCAAAACGGAAGAAAAAAACGAAATCCTGATCATCTTCGTAAAGGAAGAGCGGCTCGATGCCCATAACTCCAACGACTTGAAGGGAAAGATGCAGGAACTCTTCGAACAGGGGAAGAAGAACATCCTCGTTGACCTTACCGATATCCGCTTTATCGACAGTTCGGGCCTGGGTGCCCTGGTTTCCGGATTCAAAAACGCCATATCCCACCAGGGGAGCCTCAAGCTATCGAGCTTGCAGCCCCAGGTCAAGTCCATGTTCGAACTGACCCGCCTGCACCGGGTCTTCGAGATATTCGGCTCAACGGCGGAAGCACTTGAAAACTTCTAGGGGTGAGGGATGGACAGGAAAGAGATCGAAGTTGATATCAAAGTGCCGAACCAGACCCGTTACCTGAGCCTCATCGGGAGGATCGGCGAAGACATCGCCAAGGAACTCGACCGCTACGACGGCGACCGGGACATGCTGGCCTACCATATCAACCTTGTCCTTACCGAGGCGATGGTTAACGCGATCAAGCACGCCAACGCCAACGACCCGGACAAGATGGTCCACGTCTACATCAATATCACTGACCAGGACCTTCTCATCCGGGTCTTCGACGATGGCCAGGGATTCAACATCAACAGCATCCCCCCGCCCGACTTCGACCAGCTTGAAGACCGAGGCCGGGGGATTTTTATCATCAAGCAGCTGATGGATACGGTGAAATACGAGAAGATTAACGGCGGGAATATGCTGGAGATGACCAAGTGTCTGCGCTGCTGCCCGTGAGTTCGCCTGTCATTCGGTGCGTTTCCCCTTCTTCGTGATGATCAGCACCATCGCGAGTCCGAGAAGAAACATGGGAAAACTGAGCAGTTGCCCCATGGAAAAGGGACCCATAATAAAACCCAGCTGAGAGTCGGGCTCCCGGAAAAACTCGACAAAAAAACGGAACAGCCCATAGCAGGAGACAAAGGTCCAGAAGGCCACCCCTGCCGGGCGCTCCTTCCTCCCTACTACCATCAGAATTACGAACAGCACCGGCCCTTCAAGAATCGCCTCGTAAAGTTGAGACGGATGCCTCGGCATCGGGCCTCCCTCACGGAATACCACCCCCCAGGGCATATCGGTGACACGCCCGTAGAGTTCCCCATTGATGAAATTGCCCAGCCTCCCCAGACCGAGCCCCACCGGAGCGGTAAGGACACAGAGGTCTGCCAGGGTAAAGAACCCCAGCCTCTTTTTCCGTGCCACCAAAAGCCCAGCCAGCACTACGCCGATGAGCCCCCCGTGGAACGACATTCCCCCTTCCCAGACGGCGAATATCTTCAGGGGATGTTCGAGATAGTAGGGGGCATTGTAGAAAAGGATGTATCCCAGCCGACCGCCAAGAATCACACCCACTGCCAGATAAAAGATAATATCAGCCACATCGTCCGCTGAAAGGAGAAGGGAACGCTTCCGGACCCTCCGGAGAACGATAAAATAAGCTGCAATGAACCCCAGGATGTACATCAGGCCATACCACCGGAATTCCAGGGGGCCGATGCGCAGGAAAACCGGGTCTATGTGCGGAAGCTGCATGGTCACTCCTCTCAGGGCGAAATCGATCTACCCTAGCAATAATGCTGCCCGGTGTCAATCGACGCCCGGCTGTCAGGGACAGGTGTTATCGGCAGCAAAAAAATTCTTCTCCCCCCGTTGACAGCATCATCAACGGAGATACACTTCAGCCAAAGGTGCTGCTCTTTGAAAATTGCTCTGGGAATCAGGTAACGACCGGTTGAGGGACCTGACGGTTAACCCATGACACCAATACGGGTTCAGGAGCGGTGAGCAAGCCCGCAGCACAGGGAAGCCTGAAGCGCCTTCCCGACAAAAAGTTTACCAATGGTCAGAGGGTCCAGCGGTTGTACGGTTATCCCGGAGCAACGTAACTAATTGACGTCCAGGGAATGGCGCAGTAAGCGTACGTCTCTTCCGTCAGGCGCGTAACAACCGCCACCAAAAGGGGAAACGACTGCGAAAGCCCTGGCCCGACGGTCGCAAAAGAGCGTCCTGCCTGGCTTCACGACCGCTTCTACCGACGGATACGAGAAAGCATCCCCGCTGGGCGTCAATTACAAAAAAGCCCGGAGGTTTACCCCTCCGGGCTTTTTCTTTACTGAAACTCCTTTGCCCTACTTCCGCAGTTCCAGCGGCACGCCGGCCCGTTGGGCACTCTCTTCAAGGGTGTTAAGCTTGGTATTCAGGCCGGTCAGCGTCTCCTCTATCCTCTTTGCTTCCCTCTGGACCCCCAGAAAATCGCCACGGTTCATGGTGCCGGGATTGGCCAACCGGCCACGACGCGCGGCAAGTTCTGCCTCGTTGGCTTTGATCTCACTCCTCAGCGTCCTGAACTCGGTTTTCCAGGCATCCTCATCCTTGCCGCCGTAGACCATCTTCTTTTTTTCCTGTTTCGGCGCCAGTGCGTTTTCAACTTCCTTCTGCCCGGTTTCCGGCTTCTTCTCTTTGCCTCCCCGCTCGACCGTTTCCGTCACCTCGGCCGCAGGCGCCCCACCTTCGGGAATAACCGTTACTTTCTTCCGGTATTTTTTGGGAACCTTGCCAAGGTCTTCAGTGTAGTTGACCGTCCCTCGCTGGTCCACCCACTTGTATATGTCGGCTTGGGCCGCCACGGCCAGAGCCAGGATCATCACGGTGCATACGAAGCGCGTCATGGGTTACCTCCTGCATATCTCGTTGGTTCGGCACAGACAGGACACAATGAGGCTATCCTGGCGGCCACCCCAGATGCCGTCCCGCAAGGAGATGGAAGTGGATGTGAAAGACCGACTGGCCGGCATCGGCATTGGTGTTCTGAACAATGCGGAATCCCCGCTCGTCCACCCCACGCTCCCGGGCAATGGCTGCTGCGGCCCGAAAAACGCGCCCGACAAGAGCGTCATCCCCGGCGGTCAGGTCAAGGGCGTTCACGATGTGCTTGCGGGGAATGAGCAGAAGATGGTGCGGTGCGACCGGGTTGATGTCCTCGATGGCGACGAGGTCGTCGTCTTCGTAGACCTTCCTGGCGGGAATGGTCCCGTTGATGATCTTACAGAAGATGCAGTTGTCCATCCGGTTTTCCTTTCATGTCGATTCGGATTCGATGCCAGAGGTCTGCCCCCTTGAGCCGGAGATAGCGTTCGTCATGAACAAAGAGGATGACCTGGTGACCTGAAGCAATGAGGTTAAGTGTAGCCAGAACGGCAGTTTTTCGCTCGTCATCAAAATTTACCAAAGGGTCGTCGAGAAGAAAAGGCAATTTTCTCCCCCGGGAGAGTATCCCCCCCAGGGCAAGCCGCGAGGCAAGATAGGCCTGGTCCTGGACTCCGCAGCTATAGGCCTCTGCCGGCCTGAGCTCACCGTCGGCACCGATAGTGAGGTTGAAATTGTCGTCGAGACGGGCCTCGCGATACCTGCCGGCCGTAAGGTTATAGAGCTTCCCATTGATCTCCGAGGAGAGCCGTGCCAGGTACGTGGCCCGGTATTCGTCGAGGGTTTCCCGCAGAAGCTCCACGGCGAGCCGCAACGCGCCGGTCCGCCGCACGAGTCGCTGCTCACGGGACTTGAGTTCTTCTCCCTCCTCGGCGATGGCCTCAAGGTCGAGCCCCCCCGTGCGAAGCACCGCCAACTCCTGCTCCTTGACAAGGGCGGCTCGATCCTTCTCCTTCAGCTCCCCGGCTAGCCGCTGCATCTTCGCCTCGGCGGCGGTGAACTCCTCGTGTGACATGACCGGAAATCCCTTGCCGACAACGCTTTCCATGGTTTCCCGCACCACGGCCAACTCCCGGGCAAGCTCCGCTCCCTGAGCCTTGAGATCGTCCGAAGGAGAGAGCACCTTGAGGGCGCTTGCCACCTGGTCACGCTCGGCAACGATCTCCTCGACTCCTTCCATCTCCTCAAGAATCCCCCGGGCGCTGGCCGGGTCAATGTCGCCAAGATGCTCCGCAACCGCTCCCCCGTGACGGGCTGCCTCGCTGCGTAGCCGGTCGATCTCTACAGCAAGGCCGTCGATCCTCCCCTGGCGGCGGGATGCATTGGCATTGCCCGCGCTGTTCAACCGGGCGGCATAGACAACAACGGCCAGGGTCGCCGCAAGGGCAATGCCGGTCACCACGTAGGCAGTCGCGGGCACGAGGAACCAGGCCGCAACAGCCGCCCCCCACGCGAGAATGGGTGACAGAAGCAGCCCGAGAGGCACTTTGCGAACATCATCTGACTCCGCGGTCAGCCCTGCCATCTCCTCTTCAAGCTGCTCTAGCCGCTCGCTGGCGGCGCAGTAGGCCTCGATGGTCCTGTCGAAGCCATCGGGCAATTCCGTCAGATTCCCCAGGGGGGCAAGCCGTGCCTCAATGGTCCTCCGCTGCGACTCAAGGGCCTCCACCTTTTCCCGCTCCGCCTGGATACGGTCGAACTCCTTGCGCAGCGCCGCTTCACGGACCGTGGCCTCATGGTACTTTTTCACCCGCTGGAGGTACTTCTCCCCCTTCTCCAGGTCGGCCCGGCTGGCGTCGATGAAGCCCCGTAGCTCCGCCAGCTCCGCTTCCACCCTGCCGACTTCCTCCATGGTCCGACTGGTCGAGCGCCAGGCCTCGGCCAACTCGGCCATCCGAGCGCGCACCTCTTCCAACTCGCGATCCTTGGCCCTCCCGCCGGGGCGTCTGGTCAACTCGTAGAGCTCCTTTTCGAGGCCGTCCACCACCGCGTCGTAATCCATTTCGGAGAACCCCGAGAGGAGCTGTTTGATCCGGGTGGTGAGAGCGCCGTCCCCCTCGATCTTCAGGTCCCGTTGGCCCACGAAGACCGAGTTCCGAAAGATATCCCCCTCGGCGAAGCCCCAGACCTCCTCGATCTTCGCCAGGTACTCCTCCCGCTCGCTGCTCCGCCCCGCCGGAGAGACCTTTCCCTCGAACCGCCACAGGAGCCTGTCTCCGGAACGCTCCACCGCCTGGACCCGGTCGGTCAGGAAATCGCGGACGATGGTCATTTCCCGGTCGTCATAGGCGAAGCTCACCCGGGCCTCGCAACGTTCACCACCGCCCCAGGGGACGAACCGGTCCTTTTCTCTCCGGAAGCCGAAGATGGTCCCGGCAATGGCAGCCAGGAGCGTTGACTTCCCCGCCTCGTTCTTGCCGCACACCAGGTTCATACCCCGGCGGAAGGTGAACTCCTCCCCCCCGAAACGGCCAAAGGCGGGGAGTTGCACGGAGGTTATCCAGAGCATCAGTCCCCCCCCCCTCGCATGAAGCGGCCCATGACGAGCTTCAGGGCATCGCGGCAGAGTTCCTGCTCGGCCTCGGATTCCGCTTTCTCGAACCGGGCATGGACCTTCCGGATGAAGAGCCCCCGGATCGAGTCCTCCCGTTCCATCCGCTTCACATGGTCGCTGTTGTAGATCTCGGTCTCGTCCAGAAGCTCGAGCCAGGCGTACTTCCCCTGGAGCCGGCCCGCCAGATTCGCGATGTCGAGGGGGTCCTCCACGGTGCCCGCGAGCCGGATGCGGGCAATGAGATCAGGAGAGGCGAGCCGCGCAAGTTCTCCCTCCAGGGCACCCGCCTCGGGGAAGAGGGAGGCGTCAACCGTCAACTCGTCCATGATGCGGCTCTGCACCGGCACCTTCTCGACAACTGCGCTCCCCTCCCCCACCTCGACAATGAGGACGTGGCGCTCGCCGTTCTCGCCGAACTTCTTTCCCTCGGGGGAGCCGGGATAGCAGGCAACGACCCGTCCCTGATCCTCCAGGCACCCCACGTTGTGATAGTGGCCGAGGGCGATATAGTCGAGCCCCAGTGCCGCCAGTTCCGCCGTCGTAAACGGGATATCCTTCTTCCGCATCTCCCACTCGGGGCTTCCCTTGAGAGAGCCGTGGAGGAGCCCCACGTGAATCCCCCCTCCCTCGCGGCGTCGCATCGATTCCAAGGCCTCCCGGGAGCGGTCGGAGCGGTAGGCGAACCCGTAGAAATGGACCGTCGCCCCCCGAATTTCCAGCGCGAAGGGGTCCGTCACCACAGGATCTTTCAGGATATGGGCGCCGGCGAAGGTAGTACGGTTGTAGACGCTTTCGGCTGAGACCACGTTGTCGTGGGTACCGGGGATAAGAACCACGCTGATGCCACGTCCCGAGAGGCGTTCAAAGCCGTCCTGAACGCGCCCCACGGTTTCGGCGTCCACCTGTGTGGCATCAAAGAGATCGCCAGCCACCAGGAGGCAATCGACTTCGCGCTTGATGGCGAGGTTCACGATTCGGTCGAAGGTCTTGAGAAAATCGCGCCGGCGTTCACGGGCCAATTCCCCGAAATTCTTCAGGGAAGAGCCCAAATGGAGATCGGCGGTATGGAGAATACGAATGGTCATAATCGATGTGATGGGTTTGAGGTTATGAATTAGGGGAGATGTGCCGTTTAATCAGATGGATCAGAAATTCCCGGTTCCCCTTCGGCCCGAGAATCGGCGATTCGGTTATGCCCCCCACCTGAAGATCGAGGGATTCGGCCAGGGCAACGACATTGTCAACCACCTCCCGGTGCTTCCCTTCATCCCGCACGACCCCTCCTTTCCCCACTTCGCCCTTTCCCACCTCGAACTGGGGCTTAATGAGCGCGACAACGGCGCCGCCGTCACGAATGAGGCGAAGGGTCGAGGGGAGCACCTTGTCCAGGGAGATGAACGAGGCGTCGATGACTGCCAGGTCAGGAACCTCAGGGAGTGCGTCCGGTTCCAGGTACCGGATGTTGGTCTTCTCGAGGTTCACCACGCGCGGATCCTGACGGAGTTTCCAGGCCAGCTGGCCGTACCCCACGTCAACGGCGTAGACCTTGCGGGCCCCTCGCTGGAGCAGGCAATCGGTGAAGCCGCCGGTGGAAGCCCCCACGTCGATGGCAACCATGTCCGACACGTCGAGGCCGAACTCGTCAAGTGCCCGGGCAAGCTTGAGCCCGCCCCGGCTCACAAAGGGGATATCCTCACCCTTGAGGCGGATATCGGCGTCCAAGGGCACCTGGGTTCCCGCTTTGTCCGCCAGATGGTCGTTCACCACCACCTGGCCAGCCATGATGAGGGCGCGGGCACGCTCCCGGGACTGAACGAGCCCCCGGTCCACCAGGAGCTTGTCGAGGCGCTCCCTGTTTCGGATTCCGGATGGAGATGCGGGAGAGGTCATGGAGATCAGAACTTTCTGTAGGACGGGCCATCCTCTGCCGCAAGAGGGAGCGCTTCGGTTGCAGGTTGATAGGCTCTTTTCCGTTCGGCCTTTCGATGGCGGTTCAGCACCCTGACAATGTCGACCACCAGGGGGATATCGTCAGGATGGAGCTGGCGCAACTCCTTGTGTAGCTCCATGGACTTCACGTCGGAGTCGGCCATACGAAGCGAAGAGTTCGTTGCCGGCGATTCCTCCTGAAAAAAATGACTGACAGGCACTCCGAGCGCGACGCTCAACCCCATGAGCATTTTGAGGGACGGGAGTTGCTCCCCCCGCTCGATCTTCCCGATATAGGTATAGTCGAGACCGCCATCCACCCGGGCAGCCAAATCCTTCTGCGTCAGTTCCCGGTCTTTCCTCAACCTTTTAAGTTCTCGCCCGATATCACAGCTCAACGGCAACTCCCAGGGTTTTCTTCTGCAACGCGACAAGCATCGGTAATTCCAGAGCGACGCAGGTTTGACCCAGCGCGTAAATAAGCTCATATACCCCTTTCTCCCCCCGGTGTCAACGCGATTAAAAATATGACAATTTGTCATTTTTAACGTTGACAAATATGACAAATAGTCACACATTAACACAGCACGCCACACCACCCATACGATCACAAGGAATCCCCATGAACCCGACTCAAGGACACAGGACTGCCACTGTCCGGCCAACAGACACAGAACGCATCCTCGTCGTTGACGATGACCGCGATATCCTCATTTTCATGAAACTGGCCCTGGAAAGCGAGGGGATAGACGTCACATGCGCCGAAAGGGGCGAAGATGCCCTCAGGCTGCTTGCAGAAAGATCCTACGGAGTCCTTCTCACCGACCAGATCATGCCGGGGATGGATGGATTTGAACTGGCCCAGCACGCCAGGCGCCTCCAACCGGAACTGATAATTTTCATGGGAACCGGGCACCTCTACCTGGGAATCGAAGAACGGGCAACCGCCGTCGGAATCCGTGAGGTATTTGGCAAGCCATTCAACTTCCAGCGCCTCTTTGAACAACTCCTCGAAGCGCTTTCCCACAACAAAGGCCATCAGTCTACACGTCGAGCAGAGTGACCATCACCAGAAACCCATAACCACGACGATCGGCAGCCTAAAAATTCCTTGCAATCGATTAACGACGATGCTATAGATTTAAGTCCTAGCGCCGAAGTGGTGGAATTGGTAGACACGCAAGATTCAGGTTCTTGTGCGGGCAACCGTGTGCTGGTTCGAGTCCAGTCTTCGGCACCAGAAAATCAAGGGGTTAGCAACTGCGGTTGCTGACCCCTTTTTTCATTGCCTTAATATATCTCCTTAATATATCTAAATGCCCACCTCTGTCCGTTCTCCTGCCTCGATTATCACCCTCCCCCTCCTTACACAAATGCTGCAGCAAGCTAACTTTCCACGAGGGCCCCGGTTGCTGGACGTCTGAGGCTGAAATAGAACGTCGCGCCCTTTCCCGGTTCGCCCTCGGCCCAAATCCTACCGCCGTGCCGTGAGATGATCCGTTGCACCGCAGCCAGGCCGACGCCGGTCCCTCCGTACTCGCCCATACCATGCAGCCTCTGAAACGGGATGAAAAGCTTATGGACGTAGGCCATATCGAAACCGATACCATTGTCGCTGACAAAATAGACCGTTTCGCCATTGGTGATACATGTCCCAAATTCGATTCTGGGACTGGAAACCCTGGTGGTGTATTTCCATGCATTGCCAAGGAGATTTTCCAGTGCCAGCCGGATGAGAATCGGGTCGCCTTCGTCCATAATGTTTTCGGCAATGATGACTTCAGCCTGGCGGTCTGGATCATGCTGTTGCAGATCCATAACGATACGGTGAGCAAGATGACTGAGGTCAATCTTCTCCCGATGCAATTCTCTGCGCGTAACCCGAGAAAGCTCGAGAAGGTCGTTGATCAACTGCCCCATCCTCTCGGCCGCCGCCCCCATCCGTTCGAGATAGCTCTTGCCCTCATCATCGAGCCTGTCGGAATACTCTTCAAGGAGGATGTTACTGTAGCCGTTTATTCCTCGCAGGGGAGTGCTCAGGTCGTGGGCGACCGAGTAGCAGAAAGCCTGGAGTTCGCGGTTTGAGGCCTCAAGCTCGGCGGTGCGATCCGCAACGCGCTGCTCCAGTTCTTCATTCAGTCGGCGAATCAACTCGTTCTGCGCCTTGACCTGACGTCCGTGAATGATTCGGGCGGCGCAGTCGTCGATAGCCTCAAAGAGCAGCTTGTGGTTAATGGGTTTCAGCACATACCTGTTGATCCCCATCTTGATGGCCTCCAGCAGGTAGTCCGTTTCACTGCAGGCAGAAATGATGATGACACTTACTGCCGGGTCCTCTTCCAGTATCCTGCGGGTCATCTGGATACCATCCATGACCGGCATGCGGATATCGGTCAGAATGATATCCGGCCGTTGTTCCCTGAACAGCTCCAATCCGGCCATGCCATTTTCTGCAGTCTGGATATCCACATTGGGAAATTTCCTTACCAACACACTCCTGAGAAGCTCCCTGATTTCGGGTTCATCCTCCACGTAAAGAAGTGACAGACGAACATCCGGGTATTGCTGGAATTCCATTTCAGACCTCTATCCTGAATTCCGCTCCTTCGCCGCTATTGCGCACGGTGAGCGTACCACCCATGTTCTTTTCGATAATGGTCTTCGCGATGAAGAGCCCGAGCCCTGTACCGCTGCTCGGTCCCTTTGAGGTGAAGTACGGATCGAATACCTTTCCAATGATCTCCCTATCAATACCACCACCATTGTCCGCAATGGTGACCACAGCACGGTTATCTTCCGCGAACAGGCGCACCAAGACACGCGGGGCCTCCACCTTCCGCTCCTGGAGGACATCCCGGGCATTCATGAGAATATTGAGGAGTGCTTGGGAAAATTCATTGGGATATCCGGCGATAGACATGTCCTGTGCGGAGTCGAACGAAACCACTATCCCGAGACTCCTGAAGTTATCTTCCATAAGGGAGAGAGCGTTGTTGATCGCCTGCTTCATTTCAAACCGTACCTTTTCCTTGTCGGGCCTGAAGAAATTCCTGAAGTCGTCGATGGTCTGGGACATGTGATAAATCAGCTGCATGGCCCGGTTAACTCTTTCATCAAGGTGGTCTTTCGTGAGCTCGCCCAACTCTTCACTCATGGAGAGCCCCTGAATGATGAGCCCCAGCGTATTCAACGGCTGCCGCCACTGGTGCGCGATATTGCCGATCATCTCCCCCATGGCCGCGAGACGCCCCTGATGGATGAGGAGCCGCTCCTGTTCGCGGAGCGCCTCCAGAGCCTGGATACGGTCCGAGCTCTCTTTTCGCAAGTCATTGAGCGTGGTAGCGAGCTCCCAGGTTCGCTCCGCAACCTTCTGCTCCAATTCGTTGCGGATAGACTGCAAAGCTTCCACGGCCCTCTTGGCTTCGGTGATGTCTTTGGCAATGCCGGTCGTGCCGATGACCGTGCCGTTCTGGTCAAACCGGGGTGCCTTGAACGTTTCAAACCACCTCTCCTCTCCATGCTCAACAACCTGTTGTTCTTCGATTAATTTTCTCTGGCCGCTCCTCATGACGTCCTGATCGTCGGCGCAATATGCCTCGGCCATGTGCATAGGCCAGAGGTCCATGTCCGTTTTCCCGACAACCTCTTTCGGCGATGTGTAGCCGCAGAATGTAGCGAACTGCCAATTCACCTTCACATAGCGACCTTCCGTGTCCTTGAGCCAGGCATTAAAGGGGATGTTGTCAAGGATGGCATAGGTGTCGAGCTGGCTCTTGATGACAACATCCTCCAACTCCTTGCGTTCGGTTATATCCATAAAGGCACCGACGGCCCCGCATGGCTTTCCTTCATTATCCCGCAGCGTTGCTGCGGAGCAGTACAGATTCAGACCGGTCCCATCCTCCCGTACGATGTCGAGGGTTTCTCCGGAAACGGGTTCACCGCGGGCAGCCCGTTGCATGGGCAATTGCGATGGAGCAATCGCCTCCCCATTCTTGAAAACCCGATAACCTGCCGAGTTGAACGCATTTTTGGAAAGTTCGCTGCCGGCCGTTACTCCAAGCAACTTTTCCAGGGCCGGATTCCCCCGAATCATGACGCCTTGGGGATCGTTGGCAATAGCCAGGCCGATGGGCGAGGTATCGAGGATAAGCTGCGACTCGGCTGCCCGCTGTTCCAATTGCTGGTTTAACAGTAAAATCTTTTCCTCTGCCTTCTTACTCTCGGTGATGTCTTCGGAGAAAATAACAATTCCAGCCACTTGGTCCGACGAATCGTGCCAGGGATGAATCTCCCACCGTATCCACTGCAGCGAGCCGTCGGCCCGCATGAAACGGTCCCCTTCCGAGCGCAGTTCCTCCCCGGCCAAGCCGCGACGATGGGCCTCCTTCCACCCGTTGGAGATCTCCGGAAAAACCTCGTAGTGGCTCAATCCACGGAGATCACGGTCGCCGAGCCCGTAGTCGCTCAACCAGCGCCGGCTGACATACAGATAACGCATGTCGCGATCAAACATCGCGAGGGCCGCGGGAGCGTGCTCGATGAAGAGTTGAAGCCGTTCCTCGTTTGTCCGCAATGCCTTCTCGACCTGCCTGATATCGGTGATATCGTGGAGATAGATACGCACGACAGGAAACTGGGGAGTCAGAAAAATGGTCTCCCGGAAGACCCTCGGGCCGATGGCAAGCTCGCGGATGGTGCTCGCTTCGCTTTTTCCGTCCCACCCATGGAGAATAGTGCCCAGATCAGCAGGGACAAACAGGCCGGGGTCTCCTCCGGCGCCGATACTCTCAAGAACCTTGTGCGTGGCCGGATTACAGATGGTTACCCTTCCGGCGTAATCGGTCTCGACAATCGGATTCGGGTTGAACCGGGGGAAATAGGAAAGACGACTTATCCGCTCATCGAGTCTCTTGCGCTCGGTTATGTCGGTTATGAAGGAGTAGTAATAGAGGGGGCTGCCTGCTTCATCCTTTTTGACATGGACGAGAAGTTCGACCGGGATCCGCGCGCCATCTTTCCGGATGTATTCCTTTTCATACCTAATGGACTCGCCGGTGCGGCAAATCTCCTCCCGTATCGCCCGTTCCCTGTCCAGCCATTCCGGCGGAGTGAGAGAACTGCTCCAGTTCATGGTCCGCAACTCTTCCCTGCTGTAGCCGGTAAGCCGCTCGAAAGCGCCGTTCACGTGACCGATTCTTCCGTCCGGATAACCAATGCCAAAGGGCTGATTGGAGCCTTCAAGCAAATCGGCAAGAAAGGAAATTTCCTCCTCGCTCCCCTTTACCCTGCTGCTGTGCTGTTTGTTCCGGCCCGTCGACCGGGTATCTTCACCTATCCGTAACTTTTTGCCTTCCCCCTTCAACGGCTCCCCCCTCTTCATCCGCTTATGACGTCACTAAACAGTATCGTGTAATCATTAATATTCAAGCGGAACTTATGCGGAACGGAGAGCGTTCCCGGACTATCTGATTCGAACCCCGAAAGCGGCATGCCATCGCCACGACCTGCGATCCTTAACAAAAAAAAGGACACCCATTGGGATGCCCTTTCTCTTCATCGGTCTTAGCGGCAAACGCCCCGTTCACGCCGAGGGGTCAACCTATATTTTACAGCAAGTCGGTGTCATGTCGCATCCGCCCGCAATTGAGCAGAAGGTCAGTACCTCACCACCGCCCCTTCGGGACAGGCGGTAACACTCCAGTGGTCCACAAGGTCATGCTGGCTATAGATGTGATTTCCGAGCCTCTTGGCCTCGACGCCTTCCTTGAGCGTCACTGAAAACAGGCAGATTCCATACCCATCGTAGCAGTTCACAAACATTGGCAACCTCCTTCTTCCCTTCCTGGAAAACATCTCGAAGAGCCAGCCTCTTATCAACTATCATGCAATGAACTTGCCAATGATCAAATTAAAAAATATTCTTTCAGAACCTCTCCGGATGCCTGATTTGTCGCCCGCAGGGCCTCCCTGCGTGCCGAAGCACTCTTCGTCACAGCCATGTAATGCCCACAAAATGTGCACCCCTGTCCACGAATCGTTACACTGGTTACGACGGCGCTACACAGTTATCCTTTCCGTGGCGGAGCAGAAGGCCCCCGGCGCCGCGGCGCCCCACCGCGTGCGCCGATCTTCCCGTCTGCCAGTGCGGCCACTTCTCCGGACGTGAGATGCCGATATTCGCCGATCTTCAGGTCTCCCATGGAGAGGGCGCCGTAGCGCACCCGCCGGAGCCGCACCACGGAGAGGCTGACCGCTTCGCACATCCGGCGGACCTGCCGGTAGCGCCCCTCGTGGATGGTGATGGAAACCCAGGTATTGTTGTCGCTCTGCTTGGTCACCGAAACCCGTGCCGGCGCGGCCTTGCCGTCCTCCAGCTCAATCCCCTGCTCCAGGCGGGTGATCTGCTCCCGGGCAACCGTCCCCCTCACCCGAACGAGGTACTCCTTGTCCACCTCGTGTCGCGGATGGGCAAGGCGGTTGGCCCAAGCTCCGTCGTTGGTGAGGAGAAGGAGCCCCTCGGTATTGTAGTCGAGGCGGCCCACGGGAAAGACCCGCACTCCGAGCCCCTTCAGGAGGTCGGTCACAATGGGGCGTCCCTCGGGGTCCTTGAGGGTGGTCACATACCCCACCGGCTTGTTGAGAAGGATGTAGACCCGCTTCTCGTCCACGGTGACCGGCTTGCCGTCAACAGTGATCGCGTCGCGGGAGGAGTCAGCCTTGGCGCCAAGCTCGATGACCGGCTTGCCGTTCACCGCCACGCGCCCGTCGGTGATCATCCGTTCAGCCTCCCGGCGGGAGGCGATGCCGGCCTGGGAGAGTATTTTCTGCAGCCGTTCTTCCATATTATCCTCCTGAAAAGACTGAAGGCTAAAGGCTGAAGGCTGAAGGCAAAAACCTTCCACCCAAAACCCCTAGCCTTCAGCCCCCGTCTTCAGCCTTCAGTCTTCAGCCTGCTCTATTCCGCAAACCGGCTCATCTTCCTAAACTTCTGGTACCGCCCCTCAACGAGTTGCTCCACGGAAAGTGCCTTCAGTTCCTTCAGGTGCCGGGCAAGGGCCTCGTGGAGGTTCTTGGCCATGGTCTCGTGGTCCCGGTGGGCACCACCCAGGGGCTCCTTCACGATCTCGTCGATGACGTCCAGCTCCTTGAGGTCGGGGGCGGTCAGCTTCAGGGCCTCGGCGGCCTGGGCCCCCTTGGTGCCGTCGGACCAGAGGATGGCGGCGCACCCCTCGGGGGAAATGACGGCGTAGATGGAGTATTCGAGCATCAGAACCCGGTCTCCCACGGCAATGGCCAAGGCCCCACCGGAGCCCCCTTCGCCGGTGATGACCACGATGATCGGCACGGTCAGCGCCGCCATCTCGCGGAGGTTGCGGGCAATGGCCTCGGCCTGGCCCCGCTCCTCGGCGCCGATGCCGGGGTAGGCGCCGGGGGTGTCGACGAAGGTGATGATCGGCATCCGGAACCGCTCGGCCATCTCCATGAGGCGCAGGGCCTTGCGGTAACCCTCGGGGTTGGGCATACCGAAGTTGCGGTAGACCTTCTCCTTGGTGTCGCGCCCCTTCTGGTGGCCGATGACCATGACCGGCTCGCCGTCCAGCTTGGCCATGCCGCCGACGATGGCGTGGTCGTCACCGAAAAGGCGGTCGCCATGGAGCTCCACGAAGTCGGTGAAGATGTGGGTGATGTAGTCGAGGGTGAAGGGGCGCTCGATGTGGCGGGCCACCTGGACCATCTGCCAGCGGGAGAGGTTGGCGAAGATCACCTCCCGCATCTTGTCGACCTTTTTCTCCAGCTTGGCGACTTCGGTCTTCAGTTCCACATTGTCGCCGGCAATGTCGGCCAGCTCCTGGATTTTCTGCTCCAGCTCAAACACCGGCTTTTCGAATTCAAGTTGATATTGGGAAGCCATTAACGTCTCCTTTGCACGATTCTTTCTGATGTATTGTCAACGCTGCGAGGCGGTTACTCAAAAGACACGGCATGATAGCCGAAGAGGTTCTTCACTTCAAGGGAGAGTTCCTCGGTGGGGGCCACCTGGTACGAATCGGAAAGGGCGATGGTGGCCCGGCACTGGGCCGGTATCTCGATGGCCAGAAGCGCCTTGCAGCTGCCGGGGTGGCGGCGCATGATCCCCTTAAGGGTCTCCAGGCGGCTCCGGTCGAGGCCGTCGCCCACAAGATTGAAGATCACTCGTTCCGTTTCCCGGCTGCTCACGTCTCGCAGGAGCATCACCTCATTGGCCATGATCTTGATGCTCTTCTCCCCCTTGTCGATGGTGCCCGATATGAGGAGCGGATCGTCGGATTTGAGGTACTCGGACCCGGCGGCAAAAGCCTCGGGGAAGACCACCACCTCCACGGAACCGAGCAGATCCTCCAGGGTGGCGAAGGCCATCCGGTCCCCCTTCTTGGTGATCAGCTCCTTGAGGGAGGTGACGATGCCGCAGAGCTTAACCTCGCTCTTGTCGGCGCGCTCGTCGAGGGTGGCGGTATCCACGTTGGCGAAGCGCTTGATTTCCTTCTCGTAGCGCCCCAGGGGGTGGCCGGTGATGAAGAAGCCGAGGGCCTCCTTCTCCAGACCCAGCTTCAGC
Source organism: Geobacter grbiciae (assembly GCF_018531165.1). NCBI lineage: Bacteria > Pseudomonadati > Thermodesulfobacteriota > Desulfuromonadia > Geobacterales > Geobacteraceae > Geobacter > Geobacter grbiciae. The sequence goes on from NZ_JAHDIW010000018.1 coordinate 17,696, forward strand.
TTGTCATCCCACTCGGGGATATCTGGGAGTTGCGTCTTCCCTTTGCCATTGCCGTTGGTGCGGATAATCTCTTCGACACCGAAGAGGGAGACCTGGGCGCTCTCCCGCTCCTGCTGGATCTTCTGGCCGATGGCCATGGCATCCTCCAGGGCCGACATGAGCTGGGAGCGGCGGCCACCCGTGGAGTCGAAGGCACCGCACTTGACGAGGGATTCCACCACCCGCTTGTTGACCTTGTGGAGATCGACCCGCTCGCAGAAGTCGAAGAGATCCTTGAAATTCCCCTCTTTCCGCGCTTCGATAATCGCCTCGATGGCCCCTTCGCCCACATTTTTCACGGCCCCGAGGCCGAAACGGATAGAGTTCCCCATAACCCGGAAGGAGAGATGGGAATCGTTGATGTCGGGGGGGAGGATCTCGATCCCCATCTCCCGGCAGTCGGAAATGGTCTTCACCACCTTGTCGGTGTTTCCCATGTCTTCGGTGAGTAGGGCAGCCAGAAACTCCACCGGGTAGTGGGCCTTGAGATAAGCGGTCTGGTAGGCAACCAGAGCGTAGGCGGCCGAGTGGGACTTGTTGAAGCCGTATTCGGCAAACTTGGCCATGAGGTCGAAGATTGCCCCCGCCTTCTGGAGATCAACCCCACCGTTCTTGGCCCCTTCCAGGAAGATGTCCCGCTGCTTGGCCATCTCAGCCGGGTCCTTCTTACCCATGGCGCGGCGCAGCAGGTCGGCGCCACCCAGGGAGTAGCCCGCCAGGGTCCGGGCGATCTGCATAACCTGCTCCTGGTAGACGATTACCCCGTAGGTGTCCTTGAGGATCGGCTCCAGTTGCGGCAGGTCGTAGACCACCTTCTTGCGGCCGTGCTTGCGGTCGATGAAGTCGTCCACCATCCCCGAGCCGAGGGGGCCCGGCCGGTAGAGGGCGCAGGCGGCGATGACGTCCTCGAAGCAGGAAGGCTTCAGCTTTACGAGCATATCCTTCATGCCGCTGGATTCCAGCTGGAACACGCCGGTGGTATTGCCGGCGGAGATGAGGTCGTAGCTGGCCCGGTCGTCGTCCCGCAGGGCCGCGATGTCGAAGTCGGGGTCCTTGCCGGCCCGGATGATCTTCACCGCGTTATGGATGACCGTCAGGTTCTTGAGTCCCAGGAAGTCGAACTTCACGAGGCCGATCTTCTCCACGTACTTCATGGAGTACTGGGTGGTGAGGGAACCGGTCTTCTGGTCCTTGTAAACGGGGCAGAACTCTTCGAGCACCTTGGGGGCCACCACGACGCCGGCCGCGTGGGTGGAGGCGTGGCGCGCAAGACCTTCGAGGCAGAGGCCGATATCCAGGAGCTCCTTCACCCTGGGATCGGCCTCGGCCGCTTCCTTCAGGCGGGGTTCCTGGGCGATGGCGTCCTTCAGCTTGATGCCGAGGACTTCCGGCACCAGCTTGGCAATCCGGTCCACCTCGCCGTAGGTCATGTCCAGGGCGCGCCCCACGTCGCGGATAACGGCCCGGGCCGACATGGTCCCGAAGGTAATGATCTGGCAGACCTGGTCGCGGCCGTATTTCTCGGTGACGTAGTGGATAACCTCCTCGCGGCGGTCCTGGCAGAAGTCCACATCGATATCAGGCATGGATATCCGTTCCGGGTTCAGGAAGCGCTCGAAGAGGAGATTGTAGGGGAGCGGATCCAGGTCGGTGATCCGGATGGAATAGGCAACCAGGGAACCGGCCGCCGAGCCCCGGCCCGGACCCACGGGGATGCCGTGGTCCTTGGCCCAGTTGATGAAATCGGCCACGATGAGGAAATAGCCGGGGAACCCCATCTGCGTGATGCAGTCCAGCTCGATGCGCAACCGCTCCCAGTACTTCTGCTCCTGCTCCGGAGTCATGTCGGGGATTTTGAGCCGGATCTCCCTGAGCCGGATCTCAAGACCCTTGCGGGCCGCATCCTCCAGCATCTGATCGAGGGTCTGCCCCACGGGGGGATCGAATTGGGGGAAGTAGTAGGTCTTGAAATCAAAGTCGAGGTTGCACCGTTCGGCAATCTTAACGGTATTGGAGACGGCCTCCGGCGCATAGTGGAACGCGGCGGCCATCTCCTCCGGAGTTTTCACGTAAAACTCGTCGGTGGAAAAGCGCATCCGCGCCGAATCGTTCATGGTCTTTCCGGTCTGGATGCAGAGGAGCACCTCATGGGCGCGGGCATCCTCCCGGTTCAGGTAGTGGCAGTCGTTGGTGGCCACCAGCGGCAGCCCAACCTCCCGCGCCACCTCCAGGAGCCCCTTGTTGGCCTTATCCTGCTCCGCAAGACCGTTTTCCTGAAGCTCGATGTAGTAGCGGTCCGGAAAGAGGTCCGAGTACCAGCGGGCCACCCCAATCGCCTCCTCCATCCGGTCCCGCTCACAGAGGTAGGCCACCTCACCCTTCAGGCAGGCGGAGAGACAGATGAGCCCCTCGGAGTACTGGGCAAGAACCTCCTTGTCGATGCGGGGCTTGTAGTAGAAGCCCTCCTTGAACCCGACGGAAACCAGCTTCGACAGGTTCCGGTAGCCGGTCATGTTCTCACAGAGAAGGAGCAAGTGGTAACCGGCGCCGGCCTCTCCCCCCTTCACCTCCTTCACGAAGCGGGAGCCGGGGGCGATATAGACCTCGGAGCCGATAATCGGCTTCACCCCCTTGTCCTTGCACTTGAGGTAGAACTCCATGGCGCCGAACATGACCCCGTGGTCGGTGATGGCCACGGCGGGCATATCGGTATCCTTGGCTTTCTTTATCAGATCGCCGAGGCGTATCGCGCCATCGAGGAGGGAATATTGGGTATGGAGATGGAGGTGCACAAAACTCATGGGGTACCTGTGTGATGTTGCAGAGGAAGGACAATTTTACTTTGACTAAAAAATTCTGACGATTATGGCACGAAAGAGCGGGAAGTGTCAACATGGCAGACGCATCGTGAAACCGTGCCACGCACAAGCTAACCCATCAATTTAACAGCAGCTAATCCCATTTTAACAACATCTTCCCCGAGCAAGCGTGCCGCACTTTTCCAACTTCTGGTAGCAACCCTCCAATTTTCCATTATAATGAAAGACGACACACGCGACCCTTCGCACACACGGGAGCCCCCATGCCCCTTCACGCCTTCGGGCACAACCGCAAAACAAGCCCACCCCCCACACCGTGGGAGCCGCGGCAGGTCTTTCTCTTCAGCGGCCACATGATCGACGCCCCCGACCGCCCCGAGCCCCGATTTCCTGCCGACAAGGAGACTGTCGCCGCAGCAGCCATCGCCGCCAAGCTAGACGAACTGGGTGCCGGCCCCGACGATCTCGCCCTTTGCAGCGGCGCATGCGGCGGCGACATCCTCTTTGCAGAGGCATGCCTCGCTCGGGGGGTTCGGGTGGATATGGGGATACCATTCGGGATTCCCGAGTTCCTCACCCGCTCCGTCACCTTCGCGGGAGAAGAGTGGCGCGACCGGTTCTTCGCCATAAAGAACAATCCCCTCGTCACCCTCTTCGTCATGCCCGACGAACTGGAGCCGTGTCCCGCCGACCTGAGCCCCTACGTCCGCACCAACCTCTGGCTCCTCTACACGGCCCTTGCCTGGGGGGAAGAGAAGGTCCACTTCATCTGTCTCTGGAACCGCAAGGGAGGTGACGGCCCCGGCGGCACCGAGCACATGCACGACGAGGTCAACAAACGGACCGGCCAGGTCCATGTTCTCGACACGAACAAACTTTTCACCCACGAAGGAACACCTTTAGCCGAGAAGTTGGATACATGAAAATCATCCGCCTCTTCATATCCTCCACCTTCCGCGACATGCACGCGGAGCGGGACTGGCTGAACCGGGTCGTCTTTCCGGAACTGCGGAGCCGCTGCCGGCGGCGGGGTGCGGAGTTCGTGGGGGTGGATCTCCGCTGGGGGGTGACGGAGGAGGAGTCCCGGCAACGGGGGGCACTCTCGGTCTGCCTCGACGAGATCGGACGATGCGATCTTTTCCTGGGACTTCTGGGGGATCGGTACGGCTGGGTACCGCCTCCGGAGGAGGTGCCGGCGGAGCTCTTTGCCGCGGTGCGGGACGGTGGGCAGTTGAGCGAGGAGGAGATCACCCTCGTGGACACCTGCTACCAGTGGGACCGGACCACGCTGCCGGCCCGTTTCCGGCTCCGGAGGGACGCGGCAATCTCCCCGGAAACAGCCGATACCCTCACCCGCCTCTGGCAGCGAGCCGGACTCCTCGGCGCCGGGGAGTCGGTGACGGCCCTTGAGATGAGGCACGGCGCACTCAGCCGCAGCCTCCCCCAAGGGAAAGCCCTCATCTTCCTGCGCTCCGAGGGAATCCATCGCCACCCCGCATTCCCCCCAGCCTGCATTCCGATCTTTGCGGAGGCCGACACCGAGGCTCAACAGCGGCTGTCCCGCCTGCGGGAGGAACTCCGCGCCGCAGCCGGACCAAACCTGATCGTGCGGCAGTACCGGGCCGGCTTCGGCGGATTCAGGATCGACCCCCTCTTTCTGCCGGCAGCGGAGGCTGGCAGCGCACTGCAGGACGGTGTCATCAAGCCGGAAGAGTGGGGCATAATCAGCGAGAAGGCCCGCCAGGCGGTGGCTGACCACGGCACCATTGCCCTTACGGGGATGGAGGAATTCGGGACCAGGGTCCTCAACGATCTCTGGTGGGCCATTGAGCCGCTCCTGAAAAACGGGAAGCGCCCGGAGATCACGGGACAGTCGTGGCACACGCGATTCGCCCGGGAGCGGGCTGCTCGCTGCCTGGGCCGTGACGACGGGATAGCCTTGGTCATGGGGTACATCCAGGACCAAGGCGACCAATCGCCATACATACTTACCGGTTTACCTGGTTGCGGCAAGTCGACACTTATGGCAGCCTGCGTCGAACGCTTGCGGGAAAAATCCCCCGACATGGTGGTGATCCCCTGGTTTGTGGGAGCGGCCCCCGGATCCACGGAGGTCACCGCCATGCTCCGCTCCCTCTGCGAGCAGCTCCGCCGCGCCTGCCGCCTGGATTTGGAACCATCTCCCGACCCCGACAAGCTGCGACTCCAGCTCCCCGCCTTCCTGGCCGCTGCCGGGGCAGTGCGGCCGGTGGCGCTTTTCATCGACGCTCTCAACCAACTGGACCCGTTGGGGGGGAGCCACGGGCTGGACTGGTTTCCCCGAACCCTGGCGCCAACGGTAAAGGTAGTGGCCAGCACCCTTGCCGGCCCCTGCCTCGACCGACTGACGGAGCGCCTGCCGGCCGATCACCTCGTTATCCTCCCCCCGCTACCGGCCGACTCTCGCGCCACCCTCACAGAAGAGCATCTGGCCCGGCGGGGGAAGAGGCTCTCCGCCACCCAGCAGGCCCTGCTCCTGGACACCGCGGCCCGGCCAGACGCGGCCCTCCCCCTCTACCTCGTGGCGGCCCTGGAGGAACTCTGCTGCCACGGCGACTTCGAGACCCTTCCGGAGCGGATCGCGGCCTTGCCGCCGACGGTGACGGAGCTCTTCGACCAGATCCTCGAACGGCTTGAGCGGGACCACGGCGCCGATCTGGCCGCTGCAGCACTGTCGGCCGTGGCCGTTTCCCGGGACGGACTCCTGGAGCCGGAAATTATCGACCTCATCAGGGATGGGGGCGAGGCCACATCACCCCTCTTCTGGACCCGCTTTTACCGCGCCCTGGAGCCTTTTCTCCGCCCGTCCGGCGAGGAGGGGGGCGGAGGGCTCATCGGCTTCTTCCACGAGCAGCTCCGCTTTGCCGCCTTCCGGCGCTACCTGGCCATGGATCCCCCTGTCGCGCTGCCGAGCAGCCAGTTTCGGCAGGCCCACGAACGGCTGGCCGGCTACTTTCGGGCAGGGGCCCGGAAAAACGGTGCCGACGGAGAGTGGAATCCGGAGCACCCCCGTCCCCTGGCCGAACTCCCCTTCCACCTGGCCGGCGCGGGCAAGGAAGCAGTGCTGCGGTCCCTTATCTTCGATTTCGTCTGGCTCCAAACGAAGCTCCAAGCCCTCGACGTGGCCGCGCTCCTGGCGGATCTGAATCTTCTCCCCCCCGAGCCGGCCATCGTCCACCTGGCCCATGCCCTGCGGCTTTCGACAAGCGTCGTGGCCGTGGACAAATCCCAGTTCGCCGGCCAACTGACGGGTCGGCTCCTGTCGCGGCAGGAACCGGAACTCCGGGCGCTCATCACTCAGGCAGGAGCCCACCGGGGCAATGGGTGGCTGAAGCCGGCAACCCCTTCCCTCTATCAGGCTGGGGGGGCCATCGAGCGGATCCTCGGCACCCACACCCATCCGGTGCGGGGTGTCGCCATCACCCCCGACGGCAGCCGGGCCATCTCTGCTGCCGACGACGCGACGCTGCGGGTCTGGGACCTGGCGAGCGGCGCGGAACTGATGGTTCTCAAGGGGCACGAGTCCGAAGTGTTGGCCGTGGCGGTCTTTCCGGACGGCAGACGGATCGCTTCCGGCTCCCGGGACGCCACCGTCCGGCTCTGGGATACGGAAACCGGCGAATGCCTCCTGATCCTACGGGGACACACCCTGCCGGTCAGCTCCCTGGCAGCGGCGCCCGACGGCAGTTGGCTGGCCTCGGGCTCCTGGGACAACGTGGTGCGGCTCTGGGACCCGGAAACCGGCCAGGAGCGGGGAATCATCTGGGGACATACTTACGGGATAAACGCCCTGGCCGTCACCCCCGACGGCCAGACCCTCCTCTCGGCCTCCTTCGACCGGACCATCAAGGCCTGGAACCCTGCAAACGGTGAGCTTCGCCGCGCCTTCGAGGGGCACAGCCGGCAGGTGCTGGCCGTGACAGTGACCCCCGATGGCCGTCAGTTCGTCTCCGGCTCGGAAGATTGCACCCTGAAGCGGTGGGATTTGGCGGAAGGGACCGAGCTCTGGACCTACTACGGTCATACCGATGGGGTCAGTTCCGTCACGGTCTCCCCGGACGGACGGGAGATCGTCTCGGGCTCCTGGGATTTCACCCTGAGGCGCTGGGACCTGGAGCAACCCCGGGCGCGGGAGGTCCTGCGGGGACACACCTTCAAGGTGAGCGCCGCGGCCATAACGCCCGACGGCGCCACCGCCGTCTCCGCCGCCCAGGATACCACCCTCAAGGTCTGGAATCTGGCCGGCGCCACTGCCTCGCCGCCACTCACCGGCCACGGTGCCACGGTCACTGCCGCGGTCTTCACCCCTTCCGGAAACCGGTTCGTCACCGCCTCCTGGGACCGAAAAATCAAGGTCTGGGGAGCCGCCACCGGCGCCGAGATATTTTCTCTCACCGGCCACGAAACCTGGGTACGCGACGTGGCCATCACCCCTGACGGCCGCCGGGCCGTCACCGCCTCCCACGACCGCACCGTGCGGGTCTGGGACCTGGAGGAGCGGCGGGAACTCTGGGTTTTCCGGGGCCACGACGCGGAAGTCTGGTCGGTGATAGTCACCCCCGATGGCCGGCGTGCCTTTTCCGCCGGCCAGGACTCCACCCTGCGGGAGTGGGATCTGGAAACCTTCCACCCACTCGGCGTCACGGGTCTCCCTTCCCCGGCCCGGGTTACCGATGTCTCCCCCGACGGCACGCTCCTGGCCCTTGTGGCCCACTTCCCAACCTTCATCATCCGGGATCTCCGCGCCGGAAGCCTTCGCCCCTACCCTCCCCAGCACCGGGACCAGGTGAACGACTGCGTCTTCCTCCCCGACGGACTCCGGGTTCTCACCGCCTCCAGCGACCGGACCCTGAAACTCTGGCACCTCACCACCGGCCAGGTCATGTACACCCTGCGGGGCCACAACAGGGAGATCTGGAGCGTCTCCGTCACCCCCGACGGCCGCCGGGCCGTCTCCGCCTCCGACGATAGAAGCCTTATCCTCTGGGACATGGAGGCACTTAAGCCCCTTGCCACCTTCACCGGCGACGGTGCGCTGGTACCAGCCGCCATCACGCCCGACGGCAAAACTGTCGTCACCGGTGACGAGGCCGGGGCGGTGCATCTGCTGCGGGTGGAAGGGGTGCGGTAGCGTTCTGTGCGGGAAAGGGTATGTGGGAAGGGAGGAACGAAGGGAACTGAAAAAAAGCGGCAAGCGAAGGGATGTCAACTCCCTCCGATTGCCGCTTTTCATTTTATGCGGTTCTCAGTTCGGCACGGACGGCAGCTCCACCCCGGCCATCTTCTGGACCATCCGGACCACCTGGCAGCTGTAGCCGAACTCGTTGTCGTACCAGACATAGAGGACGCAGCGGTTCCCCTGGGAGATGGTTGCCAGGGAATCGACCACACCGGCGTGGCGCGAGCCGACAAAATCGCTGGAAACGACCTCGGACGAGTTGGTGTAGTCGATCTGGTTCTGGAGCGCTGAATCAAGAGAGATTTGACGCAGGTAGCCGTTGATCTCCGCAACGCTTGCCTCCTGCCCCAGTTCCAGATTGAGGATGGCCAGGGAGACGTTGGGGGTCGGCACCCGGATGGCGTTGCCGGTCAGCTTCCCGGTCAGCTCCGGAAGCGCCTTGGCCACGGCCTTGGCAGCGCCGGTCTCGGTGATGACCATGTTGAGGGGGGCGCTCCGGCCCCGGCGGGACGCCTTGTGATAGTTGTCGATGAGGTTCTGGTCGTTGGTGTAGGAGTGGCAGGTCTCCACGTGGCCACTGACGATGCCGAACCGGTCATTGACCGCCTTGAGCACCGGGACGATGGCATTGGTGGTACAGCTGGCGGCGGAGAAGATATGCTCGTCCGGGGTGATCAGCTCGTTGTTGATGCCGGCCACGATGTTGGGGATGTCCCCTTTGCCCGGGGCGGTGAGAATGACCTTGTCAATTCCCTTGGCCTTCAGGTGCCGGCCGAGGCCGTCGCGGTCGCGCCACTTGCCAGTGTTGTCGATGAGGATGGCGTTCTTGATGCCGTACTGGGTGTAGTCCACGTTCTCGGGCGCGTCGGCGTAGATGATGCGGATCATGTTGCCGTTGGCGATGATGGCGTTTTCCTGCTCGTCAAAGGTGATGATGCCGTTGAAATGACCGTGGACCGAGTCGCGGCGCAGGAGGCTCGCCCGCTTGGCCAGGTCATCGGCGCCCCCCTTGCGGACCACGGCGGCCCTGATCCGGAGCTTCTCGCCGCTTCCCGCCTTCTCCACGAGGATTCGGGCAAGGAGGCGGCCGATGCGGCCGAAACCGTAGAGGACGACGTCGCGGGGCTCGCTCAGGATGGGGCTGCGGCCGGTGTTGACGGAGGCCAGCTCCCGGCGCACGAAATCATCCACGCCGATCCCGCTCCCCTCGGCCTTGTAGCGGACGGTCAGCTTGCCGATGTCGACCCGGGCCGGGGCCAGGTCGAGCCGCGTCATTGCCTCCACGATGGGAAAGGTGTCGAGCACGGAGAGTTCGTCATCGAGGATCAGCCGGGCAAACCGATGGGATTTGAGAATGTCGATGGTGGTGCTGTTGACGAGCGTACGGCCGTAGACCGTGGTCACGACGTTATGCTCGCGGTAAAGCTTGCCGATCAGGGGGAGCATGCATTCGGCACACTCCTCCAGGTGTTGCCACTCCTTGAGGTAGGTCACCTGCATCTGATTGTTCATGCAACAACTCCTTCTCCGTTGGTTTCCTGCAGCGGATTGCCGAACAACCCGTGCAGGGCGCCCCTAGTATTACAAAATTCAGGCACAGTAAACAACAGATATTCTCATGTTCGCAACAGCCCGACAATCAGGCGTCAAACAGCCTGAACTCACGCACCAACACACTCCACCAGCCCCCAGCAGCAGGCAATAGGTATGTTAATTTTAGTTAAAGTAAATTTCAAGGGATTTAAAGAAGGAATGTTCACATTGTGTCGGCGCATGGGGGAGGGGCGGAGCTCTCGCTCCGAAGCGATCCAGCGTCACCAGCCGGTCTTCGTGGCACGTGAACAGCTGTTCCCGGGGCTTTCCCTCCGCTCATGCCTGAGGTGGTTTTTTGCGGGGATCGCTTCTCCGCGAGAGCTCCGCCCCTCCCGGGAACCAGTGGCGAAAAATGCGCCGACGTGGAGCCCCGACAGGGACTCCACGTCGGTTGCGGAATCGCTCACTGAGAGTCTTGATTAGACTGCCGGTAACCGTCCGAGAGGGTCTTCATGAACGCGACGATGGCGTCCTCTTCCATGTCGCTCAGGCCGAGATTTCCCAATTCGGTCTTGTTCACGTTGTCAGACACTTCCGGAGCCGGCCAGCAGGTCATTTTCTCCCCGGGGTCACCCGGGTTGCAGGTGGGAAACTTGTCCCTGGTGTTGTAGAAGTGGACAATCTCCTTCAGGCTCTTAAAGTAGCCGTTATGGCCGTAATCCTTGACGAACATGGGATAGGGACGCTTGTCCACGTTCCGCAGGGTCGGCACCTTGTGCTTGCCGTAGTTCTTGTCGGCGTACATGGCGAAATCCATGCGGCTATTGAGGAAGCCGCCCAGCCCCGGATCGATCCAGCCCGGTCCGCCTTCAGGCTGGCCGTAGAACGGGTTCTCCGGGTTTTTCGGAACTCCCAGGTTATCGAAGGTGTAATCCGTGAAGATAGGATTCGACTTCCCGCAGTCATCGGCAACGTCGGGGCATCGTGACGAGCCGCAATCAATGCCGCTGGCGCATTTCCGTTCCACGGTGCTTATGTGGCAATTGGCGCACTTTCCCTTACCGTTGAAGAGAGCGAGACCCCAATTTTCCTTGTCCGACAGCCTGGCCTTCCCTTTCAGGTACTGGTCATACTTGGACGAGAAGGCGTTCACTTCTTTGGAATCCTCGAAAGCGGCAATGGAGTATGCGACGTCGTTGTACGCCACATCAACCTTCGCCCTGGTCATGGCATCCAGGCTGAATGGCCCCTGGGACGGATTTGAACAGGCGCTCTCGAAATCGATGGTGGTTGGCCAGTCGATATCGCACGCACCGGGCCAGACCTGCTGGAAAAGCATGCCGTAGTCCGGTGAATTGCACACCCGGTACACCACACATGCGGCATCCGGAAGTGCCTGCTCCTTCGGGTTTAGGAACGGCCCCTGGGCTTGGTCGGCGGCCGGGTTCCCCAGTTTCGCGCCGGGGGCCCTGCCGTCCCAGAAGTTTCCGCCCTCAAACGCCGCGTCGGAAACGTTCACCAGGCGGAAGAAGGGGCTCGTTGTGGCATAGGCCGAGCTGGGGGGCTTGCGGTTGCCGAACTGTCCCGCGATTGATCCTTCGTAGACCGCGCCATGCTTGTTGATTTCCTGGTCGGGGCCGGTCCAGCCGACCTCCGGGGCGTGGCACGCGGCGCACGCCTGGTTCTTGTTCACGGAAAGCCTCTGGTCGAAGAATATCTTCTTCCCCACCGCTTCCTTGCACGTCAATTCCGATGTCCCCGCCGCCGCTCCGCCGGCGGTGAGAAGCAGAGTCGCTGCCGTAGCCAACAGTCTCGTTGTAACCATCCCTGGTCCTCCTTCTGGGTTCGAATTTCCGGACCGCCAACGGTGCATCCTCACCGCCATGGCAGGTCAGCTCACCTTCCCTCTGTCGTTGATCCACCTCCTCCCCAAAGAAACGATCGGCAAAAATAAGCCCCAATCCACAAACAATTCCCATTCCCGCTGAAGCCGGCCCTATTGTCGCTCGTGGAAGCTTCAGCGATCCGGCATTAACACCACCCAATAGTACTTCGAAACAGCCACGTGTCAAACGGGGAGGCAGCCGAAGCAATTGATGTAATTTCACCCTCTTCCCTTGTCGCTGCGCCCATGGCGGCTATACTCTAACAAACCATAATATTCCCCAATGAACAGACAACTCGCTGCCAATCACAACCATGAGGAGGACACCATGACCACGAAAGCGAATACCCAAAGGAACTGGACCATCATGGTCTATCTCGCCGGCGACAACAACCTGGACAGCGCCGGCGTGGTGGACCTGAAGGAGATGAAAACGGTGGGGACAACCGACAAGATCGCCGTCCTTGCCCAGTTCGACCGGGCCGGTGCCAAGCAGGCAACCATCCGCTACTGCCTGAAACAGGGAACGCCGCTGGCCAAGGATGCGGTGCAGTCCCTCGGGGAGACCAACATGGGAGACCCGAAGGTGCTGGAGGATTTCGTCACCTGGGGGGTCGCCAACTACCCGGCCGACCACTACCTGCTGGTCCTCTGGAACCACGGCGCCGGGTGGGACGACGCTAACCTCTACCAGGGGGATGTCTTCAGCGGGGCCGCGCCCCCTGTCTCCCGCAAGGCCCAGCCGGTGGCCACCCGAGGGGCAACCGCCGGAGCCAAGGCGATTCCCCTGGCCCAGGCCCGGGCCGGCATCAGGCGTGCCCGCCGCGCCCTCTTCAGCACCACGGTGGAAGCCGCCATCAAGCAACGGGGAATCGCCTTCGACGACCAGGCCCAGGACTTTCTCGACAACATCGAGCTAAAGAAGGTGCTGACCGCCATCAAGAAGAAACTCAAGAGAAAGATCGACATCGTCGGCATGGATGCCTGCCTCATGAGCATGGCCGAGGTGGCCTACCAGATGCGCGACGTGGCCGACTACAGCGTCGGTTCCGAAGAGACCGAGCCCGGCGACGGGTGGCCCTACGACCGGATCCTCAAGGCCCTGGCCGCCAAGCCGGCCATGACCCCGGAAGAACTCTCGAAAACCATCGTCGCCCAGTACCTGGCCTCCTACAAGGCCAATGAAAACGTCACCCAGTCGGCCATGAAGCTCCTGGCGCTCAACCCCCTCGCTACAGCAGTGGACGGTATGGCAAAGGCCCTGACAGGAATCCTGGGCGACGCAGCATCCCGCACCGCCCTCGTCAATGCCCGGTCACAGGTGCAGGAGTACAGCCGCCCCTACGACGACTACTGCGACCTCCTCGACCTCTGCGACCTCATCGGCAAAGGGGTCGCAAGCCCGACGGTCAAGACCGCCTGCGCCAAGGTCAAGGATGCCGCCGCCGCTGCCATCGTCGCCGCCGGCTACAAGGGAACGGGCGTGGACAACTCCGGGGGGATCTCCATCTACTTTCCCAAGAGGAAGCTCTCGCCCCTCTACAAGACCCTGGACTTCACCAAGAAGACCGCCTGGGACGAGTTCCTGACGGCCTATCTGGCGGGGCTGGGGCGGTAGCACCGTCGCCCGTAGTCTGAGGGGGCGGCGTTCCCCAGGAGGAAGAACAATGAGCATACTCTGGTTTCTGCTGATCGGAATAGCCGCCGGCTGGCTGGCCGGCCAGATCATGAGAGGTGGTGGCTTCGGCCTCGCCGGAGACCTCATCGTCGGTGTCATCGGCGCACTTCTTGGCGGTTTCCTGTTCGGTCTTCTCGGCCTCTCCGCCTACGGAATGTTGGGTCAACTCGTCACCGCGACGGCAGGCGCCATCGTCCTGCTGTTCGTGCTCCGCCTGATCAAGCGCTGACTGACCAGTCAGACCAGTGTCGCGTGCCCCTGCCTTTACGGGAGGGGCACGTGGTATCCGGCATTCCTGAAAAATGTTTCCAAACCCGCTGTTCCCCCCTGTTCTCCCTTGAATATTCGCCTTTGACATGAAAAAAAGGCCGTCATATAGTGCCGAGTCAAATGGAAAAACTCTTGCATGGGCCTCTTCCGGCAGCATCGCTCTGTTGTCCACCTACTGAACAAATCCATTGATACCACCCTTGCCTATTCAGGATAAGACAGCTATCCTTTAATAGCACCAAGCATTATTAAAGGATCTCGCTTATGAAAACTACGGATCTGAGCCCCGATCGGCAAAAGCTGCTTGTCCCCCTGAAGGAGCATCCGGGGGCTTTCGCGCTCATTCCCCCTCCTGCCCCTCGCACGCTCGGGCTGAAGGATGTTTTCGCCGATGTAGTCAAGGCCCATGAGGCTCTAGGAGCAGTACAGGCTGCCACATCCCGCCTTCCAAACCCGAACCTTGCCACCAGAACGCTCGACCGCCGGGAAGCCGTCCGGAGCAGTCAAATCGAAGGTACGTTCTCGGACGTCGACCAAGTCCTTGAGTATGAGGCAACCGGCAGCGACGACGGACTTCCGCGGGACGTGGTGGTAACCCTCAACTACGTCAAGGCGTTGCATTACGGGCTGCAGCAGGTGGCAGCCAGAGGGTCCGCCGCTCTGGATCGCACGCTTATCGAGAAGCTCCACTGTCACCTGTTGGAAGGGACCGACTACAAGGACACGCCCGGCGAGTTCCGGCAAAGGCAGAACTGGATTGGCGGCCATAGAAACATCTACGATGCGAAATTCGTCCCGCCCCCCCATGAATATGTTGGAGATTGCATTGCAGACCTGGAGGAGTTGCTGCGCTACGCTCCGTCAGACGAAGACCAGACAGAGATATCCATTGTCATCCGCATGGCGATCGTCCACGCACAGTTCGAGACGATCCACCCCTTCATCGACGGAAACGGCCGCGTAGGGAGGCTCCTCCTGCCGCTCATGCTGTCCGCTGAAGGCTACCCCCCGGTTTACCTGGCCGGTTTCCTCAAGGAAAATCAGCAGGAATATTATGACACGCTAGGCTCGGTGCAGTTGCGCGGCGAATGGGTACCGTGGGTCCGGTTTCTCGCCGAAGGGATACAAGTGGCCGCACGGGAGACAATACAAACGGCGGAACAGCTGACCGACCTGCTCGACCAGTGGCAGGCGCGAGTCCGTGCCAGCAACGTCCGGAGTGACGCCCTGCCCCACCGGCTGCCTGAACACCTTATCGCTCACCCGGTTGTTACGGTTCGCTCGATTCAGGAGGCGTTCAACACGTCATTCCCGACGGCAAATGCCGCATTGAGCGTCATGCGCGAGATCGGGATCGTCACGCCGCAATCTGAACGCAAACGGGATCGGACCTTCATCGCCACGGACGTGATCAGCATTCTTAATCGGCCACCAGGCTCCAGACCAACGAGCAGCTAATGGTAATCCGGAGAAGATTATGGAAGGGTTATTTCGAAGCTTGCTCGGCATGAGCAACAGGAGAAAAACGTGCCTGAACTCCCCGAGGTAGAACTGACCCGCCGCAGGCTTGAGCGGGAACTGACCGGCAAAAGGATCGAGCGGGTAGTGGTGCGGGCGCCGAAGCTCCGCTTCCCGATCCCCTTGGAGCTGCACGCTTCCCTGCCGGGGCGGACGGTGCGTTCCGTGGGGCGACGGGGCAAGTACCTGCTGTTTGACTGTGAAACGGGGTGGCTCATCGTCCACCTGGGGATGACCGGCTTTCTCCGTCTGGTTGCCGGTACGGCGCCCCCGGGCAAACACGACCACCTGGACATCGCCTTTGCCGACGGTACGGTGCTCCGTTTCCACGACCCGCGAAAGTTCGGCACCGTGGCCTGGACCACGGATGACCCCGCAACGCATCCGCTCCTGGCCGCAATCGGCCCGGAACCGCTGACCGCGGCCTTTGACGGCGCCTATCTCTTCGCGGTGACCCGGACGCGCCGGGTCGCGGTGAAACAGCTCCTCATGAACGCGGCCATTGTTGCCGGGGTGGGCAACATCTACGCCAACGAGGCCCTGTTCCGGGCCGGCATCCGTCCCGACCGGCCCGCTTCCTCCCTCGGCCGCCCTGAATGCGAGCGGCTGGCCCGCACCGTCCGAGAGGTGCTGCAGGAGTCCATCGACCAGGGGAGCACCTACCGGGTGGAGGAAGAAATGGTCGCCTACCATCCGCTGAATTTCGACGTTTACGGGCGGGGCACTGACGCCTGCACCCGCTGCGGCGGGGCGCTGAAGGAGATCCGGCTCGGCAACCGGAGCACAGTCTTCTGCCCCCGCTGTCAAACGTGACGGGGCCTATGATTTCGGAGACTTCATGCTAAAGAAAAAAGGAGTTTTATGCTCGGCTCTCTAACCCTCATTCTCATCTGCCAGTTGATCGGAGAGATCATCACCCGGCTTACCAGGATTCCCGTGCCTGGTCCGGTAATCGGGATGATTCTCCTTTTCTGCGGCCTGGTCTTTTTCCCTCGGCGGATGCCCAGCGAGGTGGAAACCGTCGGCGGGTTCCTGCTGCGTTACCTGGCCCTGCTTTTCGTCCCTGCCGGGGTAGGCGTCATTACCCACCTCGACCTTCTGATGAAGTCATGGGCGCCGCTCTCCGGCGCCATCATCGTCGGCACCCTTGCGACAATCGGGGTAACCGGCCTGGTCATGCAATTGCTCAATCGCCGGTTCACCGGCACACAAGGGGAGCATCGACAATGAGCCTTGAGATGCAGCAGGTCTGGGTTTACCTGTCGACCTCTCCCCTCTTGTGGCTGACGTTGACCCTGATCGCGTACCAGATCGGCACGTGGGTCTTTCGGAGGCTCGACTGCCCTCCTTTGCTGAATCCGGTGCTGACCGCCATCATCCTGCTCGTTGTGCTGCTCAAGGTGAGCGGAATCGATTATCAGACCTATTTCAAGGGAGCCCAGTTCATCCACTTTCTGCTGGGACCGGCAACGGTTGCGCTGGCAATACCACTCCATCGAGAGATCGAAGTAATCCGAAAGTCATTCCTCCCGATTGTCATCACCCTGGCAGTGGGCTCTGTAACCGCCATCATCAGCGCAGTCGGCATTGTCTGGGCGCTGGGGGGAGAATCGATCATCCTTTTGAGTGTGGCTCCGAAATCGGTTACGACACCGATTGCCATGGGAATTTCCGAACAGATCGGCGGCCTGCCGTCGTTAACCGCCGTGGTGGTCGTTCTGACCGGAATTACCGGAGCCGTTGGCGGCGACTTCATTCTGAACCGGTTGAGGATCAATGACGACAACGCCCGCGGCATGGCTCTGGGAGTAGCCTCACACGGCATCGGCACCGCCCATGCCATCCAAAGAAGCAGGGTGGCCGGTGCGTTTTCGGCCCTGGCCATGGCGCTGAACGGGTTGTTTACCGCTTTGCTGCTGCCGGTGCTCGTTCACTTGATGGGGTAGAAGGGATGAGAGAGGTGTCCCCCATGAAAACCGGTTATGTCGTACGCCTGTCCGAGCATGCCCTCATAACGCTCATCCTGAACGGACTCGAGGCCTATTCCGTTGAACATGAACGAAAAACACCCCATCTGGAGACGTGCGGCGCCCTGTTCGGCTACCAGGTGCCGCTGAAGGACAACCGGATCCTCTACCAGATCGAGATTGCCAATGTGGATACCTCGGCCAAAAGAAACAAACGGTCGGTGACGCCGAATACCAATGCCATGAAACTGAAGGCGGACATCATGGGAGCCTTCTGGCCGAACCTCGAATATCTCGGGGACTACCACACCCATGTGTATAAATCCGTCAGCGATGTCTATTCGGTGGAACTGGAGGAAGGCGATCGCCGGGGAGACGACAAGGGCTTCTATATCTCCAACGGAGACCGCCACTGGCTGGAAGCGAATGCGGCGCTGTGCCTCAGCTACGGCTACCGGATCGGGCTGGTCGTCACCATTGCGGGGATGAAAAGAACGGGAGGCGTGGGGGCCAAACCCGCCAACTCCAGATCCCAGGCGATTGAGTTCAACCTGGGGAAAAAGAAAGTATGGATATCGGCGTACTATGTGTACGAACAAAACGGCACCGTCAAATACTCAGCCAACAACGACCGGCTGATTACCATCGAGTGCCCTTCCCTCCTGGGTTTTCGGGGTGAGATCTGACCCGGATCCTCACCCGGCAATCCTCCCCTTCACTATTCAAACAATTCCAGCCCCTTCCCCCCAACACACTTCCCTAGAGACCCGCCTCTTCCCTAAAAATAATCATTCATTTCAGTTCGTTTCCTTGAAGCGGTGCCAGACAGCCCTATACTGTTAGCAGCGAACGAGTTCGAAACCCGCAGTTCCTCCCCCCGAGGGAAACAACATGAATCCGTCCACTCCAGCATTTTCAGGCAACACTGAGCATCTCAGCGTCCTGCTGAGGGCAGTTGAACAGTGCGACATATCAATCTGGAACAACTGGAGAACGACCAATCCAGCAATACGCCCCGCCCTGACAGGTGTTACCCTTGAAGGAGCAGTTCTGTTCGATGCGAATCTGGCAGAGTCAAACATCGGGAACGCAAATCTTCGCAACTGCCAGATGATGGGGGCCAATCTGCGGGGCGCCATCCTTGCCGGCACTGATTTGGACGGTGCCAACCTTTTCGGTGCAAACTGCCAGGGAGCAAATTTCTGCAACAGCAGTCTTCGGGGAGTAACTCTTCGCTGCAGCATGCAAGGGTGCATTCTCGAAGGTGCGAACCTTGAGCGCGCCGATATGATCGGGACCGATTTCACCGGTGCACGACTGGCAGGAGCATCGTTCCGAAATGCTGAAGCCTTTGGCGCCCGGTTCCGGAACGCGATCCTCACAGGCGCTGACCTATCAGGAATCAACTTGGGCACTGCAGACCTGTTCAAGGCAGAGTGCAACGAAGCTGTATTTTCCGATGCCAGCCTCCTCGGCGCAACGTTTAGCGAGGCGAGCCTCCGTCATGCATCCTTCTGCCGGGCAGACCTCTCAAATTCCTATTTCAATAGCGCAACACTCATCGCCGCCGATCTCAGCGGAGCTAAACTTGCTTTTGCGAACCTCATGGAAGCCGATTTACGCGACGCTATCTTCCGAGGAACGAATCTCCAGGGGGCTGTGCTCATGAATGCGAAACTGACTGGCGCCGACCTTCGCAACGTCAACATGAGTCTATCTAACCTCACAATGGCCGATCTTGCGGAGGCCAACCTCACCAATGCAAATCTGACGGGCGCCCTAATGGTTGGCACCGATCTGAGACGCGCCACCCTCAGGGGATGCCTGATCTTCGGGATTTCACCGTGGGAGGTACTCGCGGAGGATGCCGACCAACAGGATCTGGTAGTCACTAAGTTGAACCACCCACAGATTACGGTAGACGACATCGAGATGGCCCAGTTTATCTATTTGCTTCTTAATAACGCCAAGGTACGCCGAGCTGTAGACACTATAACCTCGAAAATTGTACTCATCCTCGGCCGTTTCTCTCCAGAGCGAAAATCGGTGCTCGATGCCGTGCGAGATCAGCTTAGAGCCTGCAACTACGTACCTGTACTCTTTGACTTCAATCGGCCAGAGTCCCTCGATGAAGTGGAAACCGTTACACTCCTTGCACGGATGGCCAGATTCATTATTGCCGACCTGACGGAGCCTCACTGCGTTCCCGATGAACTACGCTCAATCGTTCCCGATGTAGAAGTGCCTGTTCTGCCAATAATCGAAGGAGATACCCCCTACGGAACATTTGGAACTCTCCGCAAATATCCGTGGGTGCTGGACATACATCGATATCGGGGCATTGAAGACCTGCTTGCCTCCTTTGACGAATCGGTCGTCGTCCCTGCCGAGAACATGGCTCGGGAAATTGGATCGCGTAAAGCACTTCGAAATAATTGAACAAATAATAGCTCCACGGAGGGAAATACCATGGCCGAAGATAAATCCACCATCAAACTCCGCATCCCCGGCACGGAAATCACGGGAGCGCTCCCCCCCGGAACCACCGGCCAGATCACCATCAAAGAGGTGCGCACCTTCCAGATCAGCGCGGCACGGTCCGGGGGGACGGAGACGCCGGTGATTGAGAGCCGCTCCGACGACATCGTGGAGGTGGAACTGGAGGACGGGACCCGGTTCTGGACCTCCCAAGAGCGGCTGCGGACCGAGGTGCTCGGCCTGGCCGGCACCAGGGGGGCGGACGGGGTGGTGGAGCTGCCGGCCACCATCGACCGGCGGGGCGCCTCGCGGGGGCTCATCGGCAAGATCGTCATCAAGACCCTGAAGTTCTTCAACATCGACGTGGCGGAGAAGGCAGCACGCTTCATCGCGGAAAAGCTGGAGAACCACCTCCTCGGCACCAAGGATGAGAACCGGGGCCCCGGGCTCTACCGCTTCCTGCCGGGAGACGAGCTGGCGATCACGCCGGTTTCCGAAGCGGTGCTCGACCTCCCGGCGGACCGCCCGTCGCTCCTCTTTCTCCACGGCACCGCCTCGTCCACGACGGGGAGCTTCGGGAAGCTCTGGACCGACAAGCGCCGCCCCCAGCGGCAGCAGCTCCTCACCCCCTACGAGGGGCGGGTCTTCGGCCTGGAGCACGAGACCCTCTCCAAAAACCCCATCGACAACGCCATTGCCGCGGCCGAGCGGTTGCCGGCCGGGGCGCGGCTCCACCTGGTCTCCCACTCACGGGGGGGGATGGTTGGGGAACTCCTCTGCCGGTCCGGCATGGAGGGGGGGCGCGACCCCTTCGACGATGCGGACCTGGCGTTCTTCGCCGAACGCAACCCCGACAAGGCGCGGGGAGACCTGGAGCGCCTCAACACCCTCCTCAAGGAGAAGCAGTTCAAGATCGAGCGATTCGTGCGGGTGGCCTGCCCCGCCCGGGGGACCACCCTTGCGTCGGAGCGGCTCGACATCTACCTGTCGGTCCTCTTCAACCTCCTGGAGGGGTACGGTTTTATTGCCCAGCTTCCCGGCGGGATCTTCACCAGCATCTTCAGCGAGCTGATCATGGCCGTGGCCAAGGAGCGGACCGACCCCACGGTGCTGCCGGGGATCGAGGCGATGATCCCCTCCTCACCCCTGGTGGCGCTCCTGAACCGGCCCAAGTCCCCCGTTGCCGGGGAACTACGGGTGATCGCCGGGGATATCGAGGGGGACAACGTCCTGAGCGCCATCGGCACCCTTCTGACAGACCCCCTCTACCAGGACGACAACGATCTGGTGGTGAACACCGAGGCCATGTTCGGCGGCTGTGAGCGGTCCGGCGGGTCCGGATTCATCTTCCGGCGCGGGCCCGATGTGAACCACTTCAGCTACTTCGAGAACGCCGACAGCGCCGACGGGCTCGCCCGGACCCTCTCCCGGAGCGGCTCGGAGGCGGACGGGTTCGAGCCTTTCTCGGTGCGGGCCACTGACAGCGGCACCCCCCCCTACGAGAAGCGGGACGTGGCCGACGGCGCCCCGGTGGTCTTCGTGCTGCCGGGAATCATGGGAAGCCACCTGGCCATCGACGAGAACCGGATCTGGCTCGATCCCCTCGACATCGCCCGGGGGAAGTTGCAGCTCCTGAGCTACGGCACGCCGAACCTGGTGAAACCGGACGCTCCCATCTGGCTCTTCTACGGCGACCTGGTGAAGCACCTGGCGATAACTCACCGGGTGGAGCCCTTCCCCTTCGATTGGCGGCTTTCGATTTTCGATGAGGCGAACCGCCTCGCCGACGCCATCACCAAGGCCCTGGACGCCACCGAGAAAAGCAGACAGCCGGTGAGCATCGTGGCCCACTCCATGGGTGGGCTCGTGGCCCGGGCCATGATCGCGGCCCGGCCAGAGGTATGGGAGCGGATGAAGGAACGTGCCGATGCGCGCCTCATCATGCTCGGCACCCCCAACGGCGGCTCCCATGCAGTGACCCAGGTACTGACCGGGCGTGACAGCCTCATCCGCAAGCTGGCCCTTCTGGACGTGACTCGCAAGAAGCGGGAGCTGATCGGCATCGTGGCCCAGTTCCCCGGCCTCCTGGAGATGCTCCCCGCCTTGTCCAGCTTTGACCTTTTCAGCGCCGCGGCGTGGCAGAACCTGGCGGACGCCGACCCGGAAAACGACACCTGGCAGCCCCCGACCGCCGCCGCGCTGGCAGCGGCCAACGCCAACCGGCAGAAGTTGGCCGCCTCCCCCATCGACCCGCAGCGAATGCTCTACATCGCCGGCTGCGCGCCGGCCACGCCGGTGGATCTGACCATCGAGGATGCGGGGGAGAAGAAGCGGTTGGTCTTCCACGCCACCCCCCGGGGCGACGGCAGGGTGCCGTGGGAGGGCGGCATTCCGGACGGCGTCAAGGCCTGGTACCTGCAGGCCTCCCACGGCGACCTCCCCAGCGCCGAGGAAGGGTTCGACGCCATCACCGACCTGTTGCGGCGCGGCACCACCGACCTACTGCCGACGGCCCCGCCCGAAACCCGCGGCGTGCCGGAGCGTTTCGAGCTTCCGGCGGAGAAGGAGCCCCTCTACCCCGACTTCACCGACCTGGCCCGGACCGCGGTAGGGGCCGGGCGCACAAAGCGGCCCCGCCGCACCGAGCGCAAGATCCGGATCAGCGTCCGCCACGGGAACCTGGCCTTTGCGGGCCATCCGGTCCTCGTGGGGCACTACAAGGGAGACACCATCATCAGCGCCGAGGCCTACCTGGACAGGACCCTCGACGGCCGGCTGAGCGCACGGCACAAGCTCGGGGTATACCCCGGGGCCGACGGCACTGCCGAGGTGTTCCTGAACCTCTCGTGGGAGGAGTCGCAACGAAATGACGGCAAGCCGGCCGGAGCCATCGTCATCGGCCTCGGCAGCGTGGGTGAGCTCTCCCCGGGACAACTCTTGCGGGCCGTCTCCCGCGGAGCGCGGGCCTATTCCGTCGCGCGGGCCGAATGCCTGCCGGTCAGGAGCGGCACGCCCGGTCCCGCCGGCATCAGCGCACTCCTCGTTGGAACCGGCGCCGGCGGCGTCTCGGTGCAGGATGCGGTGACCGCCATCCTGCGAGGGATCATCGACGCCAACCACGCCATCGCCGATTCGGGGCGCACCGACTGCGCCCCCATCGAAGAGGTGGAATTCGTGGAACTGTACGAGGACCGGGCCATACAGGCGGCCAGAACCCTTGCGCGGTTGCGCAGCGACCCGGACATCTCCCGGGCCTTTGACATCGACGCCACCCCCCTTGTCATCCCCCTGGAAGGAGGGATGCGCCGGGCCAGCTTCTTCGAGGAGGACCCCTGGTGGCAGCGGCTCCAGATCACCGAGGACGAGGAGGAGCGCCTCTCTTTCAACCTCCTCACCGACCGGGCCCGGGCCGAGGTCTACCTGCAGCAGTCCCAGCGGAGCCTGGCCGACCGGTTCATAGAAGAGATGTCGGAAACCACCGCCAGTGAAGAAGGGGTTGCCGTGACCCTCTTCGAGATGCTGGTCCCCAACGAGCTGAAGGAGTACACCCTTGACCGCCGGGACATGGTGCTGGTGCTGAACGACACGGCGGCCCGCTATCCGTGGGAGATGATGCAGGAGCGCAGGCGGGGTGACAGCACCGCCCGGGCCGAAAAGCCCCTGGCCGTCCAGGCCGGGATGGTGCGGCAGCTCCTGGTGGAACGGTTCCGCGAACAGGTGGTGATGGCACGGGAGGCCACGGCCCTGGTCATCGGCAACCCCACCACTCCCTTCACCAACCTCCCCGCCGCCGAGCAGGAGGCCCGGGAGGTGGTGAAATCCCTCAAGAACTACGGCTACTCCATAACCCCCCTCATCGGCCCCGATGCCACGGGGCCGGCCATCATGACCGAGCTCTTTGCCCGGGATTACCGGATCGTCCACCTGGCCGGGCACGGCGTGCTGGACTACCGCCCGCCGGTGCCGTGCGGCTCCTGCCACCAGCAGACCGAGGGGAATCCCGTCACCGGCATGGTCATCGGCGAGAACCAGTTCCTGACGGCGGCCCAGATCCGGCAGATGCGCACGGTACCGCAGCTGGTATTCGTCAACTGCTGCCACCTGGGGAAGATCGACGATAGGCAACCGCCCCGCAACCTGCCGAACCTGGCCGCCAACGTGGCCACCGAACTGATCCGGATGGGGGTACGGGGAGTGGTGGCCGCCGGATGGGCCGTGCAGGACGATGCGGCGTCCCTCTTTGCCGCCACGTTCTACCGGGGGATGCTGACCGGCAGCAGCTTCGGCCAGGCAGTGCTTGCGGCCCGCATCGCCACCTACGCCGCCCATCCCGAAGCCAACACGTGGGGCGCCTACCAGTGCTACGGCGACCCCGACTTCACCCTCGGCAAGGGGGACGGGGCCACTGTTCCCCGCAGCCGCGGAATCTCCTACACCGCAATCTCCGAGGCGATCGTCGACCTTGAGAACATCGCCGCGGCGGCAAAGACCTCCCGGGGGCCTGCCGTTGACGGGCACCTGAAGGCCATCCGGGGCATCGAGCAGAGCGTTCCGCCGGCATGGCTCGCCTGCGGTACCCTCCAGGAGGCGCTGGGACGGGCCTACGGCGAGCTGAAGCAGTTTGCGGAGGCGGTGGAGCATTACCGGAGGGCCACCGACGACGACCAGGGGCTTGCCACCATCAGGACCGCGGAGCAACTCTGGAACCTCCAGTCGCGGTGGGCCCAGGAACTGGCCGCCGCCGACCCGGCCAAGGCGCTTCACCTCGTAACCGAGGCGGAAGAGAGGCTGACGGGGCTGAACAGCGCCCTGGGCGAAACCGTGGAACGGCTGTCGCTTCTGGGGAGCGTTGCCAAGCGGCGGATGATGATCGCCACGGAGGTCCCGGAAAAGCAGGCGGCCCTCCATGCCATGGCGGATCACTACTACCGGGCGTACGCCCTCGGCCTCGAACGGGGTAAACCATCCTACTATCCCCTTGTCAATCACCTGACGGCCCAGACCCTGGCCCACCTGCTGGACGGAGAGGAACAACTCCCCCCCGATTTCGAATCCGCCGTGGACAAGGCTGTGGAACTGGCGGAGGGAGAGCACAATGCCAGCCCCGATTTCTGGAACACGGCCACGCCGGTGGACTGCCTCCTCCTCAGGCACCTGGCCGCCGGGGACCTGGCCGATTACACCGGGGAGATCATCGCGGAGTACGCCTGCGCCAAGAACCTGGGGTCACTGCGGGAGTTCCAGTCGGTGCTGGACCAGTTGGAGTTCCTGAAGAACGTACTCTCATCGGCTCCGGAAACTTCCCGAATGCAGGGCCTCATGACAGCCCTGCAGGAGATCCGGCAGGGGGCCGAAACGGCGGGGAGCGGTGAAGAGAAACGCCCTGTCGAATCCCGGACTACTCTCTCTGTAGGAACCGGATTTCCCATCCGTCTGAAGAGCTCAGCCCCCTCCCCGGCAGAACCGTCGCGAGGGGAGCCCCCACCTGTCGGAGCCGAGCCCCCCCCAACCGTCGGGGGGTGGCCGCCACCGGCACCGGCGCCCAAAATGTCCGGCACCGTGCCGAGTGCTGCCGAAGAGTTGCAGCCAGTCCAGTTGGGGGCCTCGGCCCCCCGGCAGGCGAAGCCGGGAGGGGAGTTCACCGCCCGGTTCGTGGCCTACGAGAAGGCCCTGGAGCAGGAGGTCCGGGACCTCCTCACCAAGCTGGCCCCCTCCGCCGAGCCGGTGCTCGGCATCCAGGAGTGCCGCTGGAAGCGGGATACCCGCGTCACCGTGAAGCTTTCGGGCCGGGGGCTCACCGTCGATCCTCCCGAGCAGGAATTCACCTGGCAGGGGGGGCGGTCCCTCCTGGAGTTCGACGTGACCGTGCCCAAGGGCGCCGAGGAAGGGACCATCCCCCTCAAGTTCGACGTGGCCATCGAGGGGATCATCGTGGCGCGCCTGCGGCTCGACCTGGAGATAACCGCCGCGCCGAAGAGAAAGAGAGTCGCCACCGCCAGCGGCGAGCCGGCAAAAACCGCCTTCGCCTCCTACTCCTCAAAGGACCGGCTCCGAGTCCTGGACCGGGTGGACGCCATCAAGATCGCGGCGGGGATCGATGTCTTCCAGGACTGCCTCGACCTGAACCCCGGGGAAGAGTTCAAGCCGCGCCTCGACAGCGAGATCAGGGAGCGGGACCTTTTCCTCCTCTTCTGGTCCAAGAGCGCCAGCGAGTCCCGATGGGTCGGGTGGGAACTGGAAACGGCCCTGACGGAAAAAGGGGAAGAGGCACTGCAGCTCCACCCCCTCGACCCGGGAGTGGATCCGCCGCCGGGTCTGGAGAAGCTGAACATCGGGAGTAACGCCATGTGGGTCCGCAAGGGGTATGAGGCGGTAGTGACGGAACGCGGTAACGCCGGCCCGCCGTGAAGGTGTGTGCTGGATGGACGGGAAACGTAACCGAGGAGAGCTTATGAAAGCGACAATCATGACTATCCTGAAGGCGGCATGTATCGTCATCGTCATGCTCGCGATGCCGGTGGGCACAATGGCGCAGGATGAAGGGGAAGCCGATCAGGCGGCCAAGTTCAGCAAGCAGGAGCTGACTCAGATGCTTGCGCCGATAGCCCTGTATCCCGATTCATTGATCGCCCAGGTGCTGATGGCATCCACGTATCCGCTTGAATTAGTGGAGGCGGAGCGATGGCGGCGGGACAACATGGGGCTGAAAGGGACCGAACTGGACAATGCCCTCCAGAACAAGACGTGGGATCCCAGCGTAAAATCCCTCTGCCATTTTCCGGACGTTCTCTTCGCATTGAGCGACAAGCTCGACCAGACGAGAAAACTGGGGGACGCCTTCCTGAGCCAGGAGGGTGATGTCATGGCCACCATCCAGGAATTGCGCCAGAAGGCCGAGCGACAGGGGAATCTCAAGACAACCAGCCAGCAGAAGGTTTTCGAGGATCAGGGAGAGATCCAGATCGAGCCGGTTGACCCGGAAGTCATCTATGTGCCGGTCTATGATCCGTCATATGTCTATGGCCCGTGGTGGTATCCCGACTACCCCCCCTACTACTGGTATTACCCGACCAGTTACCCCTTCGGTCTGAGCTACGTCGCCTTCGGCCCTCCCTTCTATTTCAGCTTCAACATTTTTTCCTGGGCCTGGTGCGACTGGCGTTCCCATCGTATCCACGTAGACTTCGACCGGGCGAGACGGTTTCACCATTTCAACGCCAGGAGGGATATTACCAGCCCTATCTGGCGCCATAACCCCGTCCACAGGAGAGGGGTTGCCTACCGGGACATAGGAACGGGCGAACGCTTTGGACAAAGACCGACACGCGTGTCGCCGGCCGGACCGGAAACACGCGGTTATCCGGTCAGGGGTCAAGTGAGGCCGGGATTGACAGGAACACAAGCGCCTGCTGAACGCGGAATCAGGCCGGGTGTGCCGCAGGCGGGACAAAGACCCGCAGTCCGGCAGGCTCCGGTCGAGCGGCGGGGAAGCACCGTTGTAACGCCAGGAATACAGGCACCGAGGGAACAGGTACAGCGGCCGGCAGGCCGGGATACCCCCTTCAGGGGGGTCGGCGAAGGAACCTTCGAACGCCGGGCGATCAATCGCGGCGAGATGAGCATCCGGAGTGGTACGCCTCCGACGGGAAGGTCCAGAGGCGGTTTTGTGGGAGAGATCAGGCAGCCTTCCGGTGGCTTCCGCGGCGGCGAAATCAGACAGCCTGCCGGCGGCGGCTTCCGGGGTGGCGAGATACGACAGCCTGCCGGCGGCAGCTCCCGGGGTGGCGGAAGGCGTTGATACAGACTGTTTTGATTATAGCAGGGTTGCACGCACACAGGGAGGCACCATGAAAGTAAGCGCATCGAATCACAAGGGCGGCACGGGTTGGGTGATGTGGGCCTGCGTCGTGGCCGTTGCCATAATCTTTTCAGTGATATCCACACCATCTTTTGCGGCGCAAACACGGCAGAAGAAATTCGCATCGCCCGACGACGCGGTAAAAGGCCTGGTTGCCGCCGTGAGGGAGGGTAACGAGAAAGATTTGACGCTCATCCTCGGCCCCGGCAGCAAGGAGCTGATATCGTCCGGCGATGAAGTTGCCGACAAGACAGATCGGGAAAAATTTCTTGCGGCCTATGACCGGATGAACAGCCTGGAGCGGAAGTCCGCCACGACCATGATCCTGCACGTGGGCCCGGATAACTGGCCCATGCCCATACCGATCGTAAAGAAGGGAGGAAAATGGGCCTTTAATATCGGGACGGGGAAAAAGGAGATCCTGAAACGGAGAATAGGCAGGAACGAACTGCACGTCATCGACGTGCTCGACGCCTATGTGGATGCACAGCAGGAATACGCGGGCAAAGACTGCCGGGGCGGCGGAAAGGTTGAATTCGCCCAGAAGCTCATCAGTTCCGAAGGGAAACGGGATGGCCTGTACTGGGAAGCGAAGGAAGGCGAACCCGAGAGCCCCCTCGGCCCCCTGGTGGCGCGGGCGGCGAAGGAAGGGTACGCCAAGGAAAGCAACCTTTCCCCCTTCCATGGCTACTACTTCAAAATCCTCAAGGGGCAGGGGAAACATGCCTCCGGCGGGGCATACCAGTATGTGGTCAAGGACAGGATGATCCTCGGCTTTGCGCTCGTTGCCTATCCCGCCGAATATGGCAACTCGGGGGTCATGACCTTCATCGTCAATCAGGCGGGAACCGTGTACGAGAAAAATCTCCGCCAAAATACACGACGCCTGGCAGAGGCCATGGAGTTGTTCGATCCCGACAAGACCTGGAGGCCGGTCAAGACCGGAGAAACATCCAAGCAGAAATAAACGCGATCCATAAACCGGCAGAAACGAGGCTGCCGGGCACCAGGGTGTCGAGCCTCTTTCACTGTTTGGTGGAGGCCCGAATTTTTACTTGCACATCCATCGCAGTACGTTAAAATCACCAAATATTTATCGAACCCAGGAAGGCATCCCCCAACTCCGCCCCTCCTTCCCTGTTCAAACACACCCTCACATGCCTCTTCGACTTCTGTGACTGCAATGCGATGGATAGTGAGCTTGACCGGCATTAGTGCGCGGACCGGCTCTGAAACCTCTATGGAAGGAGATCATCTATGGAAGCTCGCCGACTAGCGAAACGGATGTACCAAGGGTTCTGTCTTTTTCTCCTGGGGGCCGGGACGGCAGTTTCGTTCCTCACCCTCGAAACCGCCACCGGCCTCCCTGCCGCCCTGGCCCTCACCACGGCCGACTGCCGTGTCTGCCACGCGAGCGGCAACAACGTCGACCGTCACCACAACCTTATCATCACAAAAGGCCTCGATTGCCTGAACTGCCACAAGCAGGTGCTCGACCCTGTCACCAACACCTATGTGTTTGCTCCTTTCAGGGATTGCACCAGCTGCCATTCAACCACGGTCCACTACGACAAGCACGGCCTCTACATCGCCAACTGGCCGACCATGTCCGGCGTCGCCCCGGGAACCGCCCCCCTCTGGACCCAGGTCATGACCTTCTCCCTCGTGAATCCCGCCAAGTATCAGTATCAGGTCTGCTACAAATGCCACTCCTACAATGCCTTTGGCGCGGCACCGACGGGGGTCAGCCCCGTTGTGAGCCACTCCGTCATCAATCTCACCGACCAGGCCATGGAGCTGAATCCCTATAACCGATCGGCCCACCCCATCCAGGTTTCCCTCAATTCCCAGACCGGCTCCTATGCCCCCAAGGCGCTGGTGTCGAATCAGATGTCTCTCGGCTGGACCAACGTGGGTACCCAGAAAATGGTCTGCTCGGACTGCCACGCAGCGCCGGCCAGCGGAAGCACGGGAGCGACCAGGTATCTCCTCAAGGGACCGCGCACCTACTGGCCCTACAACCGGAACGGCAAGCTCTGGACCCTCAGTGATGTCAGAAACAACACCAACAACTGGTCAACCGATCTCTTCTGTGTCAACTGCCATCCCATGTATTCGGGGGGATCATGGAAAAACAACGTCCATGGTGATGGCGACCACCTCGGAAGCTCTTACACTATCGGCGGATTACGCCTCAATGGTATCCCCTGCGTCTCCTGCCATGTGGAGGTTCCCCATGGATACCGCTTAAGCCGGCTCATCGGCTACGAATCAGATCCGGCCCCCTACGGAACCATCCAGTCGAACGGAACAAAAGCACAGGTGCTCAAAGGTTTCAAAAAAGCGTCCTCACCGTTCAGCTACAGCGAGGGGAACTGCTACTCTACGGCCGGCGCCTGTGGCGACCACAGCAGCCCCAAGATGACCTACGACTGGTAGGGGCTTACTTATTACGCAGCAGAGCAATTGAAGCGGGCCGTCAGGAAACTGGCGGCCCGTTCCAATTCAGCCTCGGCAATTTCAACCCGTTTCCTTGATGCCGCGCGAGGCTGGTTTATACTTAATGAACCAACCTTTAGCGATACGCAGTGACAAGGAGCAGGCCATGCCCGCCACCGACCCCACCACCGTAGCCCTAACCGGACAACTGCCGTTCATCCTGAGTACCGGGGCCATCCTGTCACTCCCCCTCTCGTACCTCTTGCTCCGTCTCTATCGCCGGGCTCTGCTCAGGGGGATGAACCGAAGGGGGAAGAAACCGGTCGAAGGAGGAGAAACATCCCGTGCCGGACGTTCAGAACCGACGCCCCTTCCGGCCGGCGAATTCAAGCTGACGGTGCTCGATGCAACCTCCCCGACGCGCACTGGGGAGGCCGGTGCGCTCTTCCACCGCGCCCGATCCGCACCCTGGCGGGCCGGGATGATCCACGGTGCCGGAGCAGTCGTCTTCGCGGCGGTCATGGCCTTCTGCTTCCTCAGATCCAGCAACACTGAAATCCTCCCCCTGCGCTACCTGATCCTCTTCTGGGTCTACACTTGGCCCATCGTCCCGACCCTTGCCCTGGTGGCCGCTCCCCGGCGGCGAACCAAAATCCTCCTGGCGGTGGCCCACGGGGCGGTGTTCGTCGCCCTTGGCGCGGCGGCCCTGGCACGGAGCCCCGAATCATCCATCGGGCAACTGGCGGTTCTCTGGCTCAGCACCAATCTTCCCCCGACCCTCCTTCTTCTCGTCTTTCTCATCCGCAGGGTGCGGGCCGTGGGTCCCCTCGTGGTGACCTTCATGGTCATGGCCCTCACCGGCTCGAACCTCCTCCTCTCGGTGCTGGATCGCCACCAGGCGCTGCTGCGGTCCGTGGCCGAGGCTGGCTTTGCCCTGGGACTCGGTGGAACCGGAGTTTTCTGGGGGCTCAGCCTGATCGGCTTTCTCTTTTTTGCCATTCCGGGATGGTTTGCGCTGCAGTGGATCCGCCGGCGCTACCGGGCAAAGGGGATGAACGACCAATCCCTGATCCTGGACGCTCTCTGGCTCCTCTTCGGAATCACATACTCCGTCGGCCTCGTCTTTGAGGGGGCGGCCTGGATTCTCTCGGGACTGGCGGCATTCGGGGCCTACAAGGCAACGGTTCTCGCGGGGTTTCGCGTGGGTGGCGGCGTCGACGCTCCGAACCGGGATGCCCGCCTGCTCGTTCTGCGGGTCTTCTCCCTGGGAAAACGGAGCGAAGAGCTCTTCGACGCAGTAACCAGACACTGGCGCTACCTGGGCGACGTGCGGCTCATCTCGGGGCCGGACCTGGCGGCGACCACGGTGGAGCCCCACGAATTCCTCGACTTCCTGAGCGGCAGGCTCGACCGTCAGTTCATCGACGGGACGGAGGCTCTGGAGCAACGGCTCAAGGAACTGGACACCCGCCCCGACTTCGACGGCCGTTTCCGGGTTAACGACTTCTTCTGCCACGACGACACCTGGCAGATGACCCTCAGGCGGCTTGTGAAGGCATCGGACGTGGTGCTCATGGACTTGCGGGGGTTCTCTCCCCAAAACGCCGGCTGCGCCTACGAGCTGCACGAATTGGTCGGCACCGCCCCCCTGGAGCGGGTGGTCATTGCAACGGATGCAACAACCGACGCCGGTTTTATGGAGCAAACGTTACGTAACGCCTGGAGAGCGATGCCCCCCGACTCGCCCAACCGCTCTGCAGAAGCCCGAGCGCAGACCGTGCGGCTTCCGTCGTCGGCCGATCAAGGGCTGTTTACACTGCTGGGGCTTCTCTGCACGGCGACAGAAGGGACCAAAGCCTGACAGGAGGAAACCATCATGGAAGGCATATTCATCAGCTACCGCCGCGAGGAAAGCGCCGGCCACGCCGGAAGGATTTACGACCGGCTGCGGGAACGTTTCGGCAGGGACCGGGTTTTCATGGATGTCTCCGCCATCGAGCCAGGGGTGGATTTTGTGGAGGCCATTGATCGGGCCGTGGGCTCCTGTGCCGTGCTGCTGGTGATAATCGGCCGCCAGTGGCTTAATTGCACCGACACCGCGGGCCGGCGCCGGCTGGACGACCCCCATGATTTCATCCGGCTAGAAGTTGGGACGGCCCTGCGGCGGAACATCCGGGTGGTTCCGGTGCTGGTTCAGGACGCGGCCATGCCGGGGGAGGCGGATCTCCCCGACGACCTGAAGCTCCTGGCCCGCCGCAACGCCATCGAGATCAACGACACTCACTGGGACTCGGACCTGGCGCAACTGGTGGATACCCTGGGCCGGGTTCTGGAGGGGACGGCCGGAGCGGCTGCGTCGGGCGGCACCGGCGCCGTGCCGGCGGTACGGAAGAACCGGCTCGCCTGGCTCATCAGCTCCATCACCGCAATCGTGGTGGCGCTGGCGGGACTCTTCATCGGCGTCGAATCGTTGCGCACCAGCTTCGTCAAGCTGTTCAAGGGATCGCCGCCCGTTACGACCACGACGACCGGCACCACCACCCCTTCCGGCCAGGGGCAGACTGAACCGGTAGCCATCACTGTGCCTCGGGTTACCGGCATGGAGGAGCAGCAGGCCGTCGAGGCCCTCCGCGTCAAGGGATTGCACCCCCAGGTGGTGCGGCAGATTGTGCCCGAAGCCCCGCCGGGGACAGTGACTCAGCAGGAGCCGCCGGAGGAGACGAGCGTCACCGCCGGAGCGATGGTGAATCTCGTCGTGGCGGTCCCCCCTGAGCGGCCGAAGGAACCGCCGCCCGGCGGACAGCAGGAACCCCCTCCGCCGGAGCTCGTCACCGTGCCGAAACTGGCCGGGAAAACCCTCGGTGACGCCAAGGCTGCCCTTGCAACAGCCGGCTTGAGGGTGGGAACGGTGGAAAAGCGGAAAACCGACACGTCAGAGCCGGGCACGATCATCGGCCAGGCCCCCAAGGCCGGCTCGAAGCTGGCACAGGGGAGAAAAGTCAGGGTGGTGGTAGCCGTGAAGCCCCCGGAACCGGAACTGGTGGCGGTGCCCAACGTGGTGAGGCAGCCCCGGGAACGCGCCCTGAAGATGCTGGTGGATGCGGGACTGCAGCCGGGGGCCGAGACCCGGCGACCGACGACCCGGGCGCGTCCCGGAACAATCCTCGATCAGAAGATCAGGGGTGGAACCACGGCAAAGCGCGGGACACGGGTGGATCTGGTGGTTGCCGCGCAGCCTGCGGCAGGAGGGGGAGAAGAAAAGCCGCCTGCAACGGGGAACGTGATCACCCAGGGAAGGGGCGAAATTCGCCAGACCTATCTGTTTGACCTGGATGCAGGGAGCATTGCCCAGAACGGTGACGCGGACATCTGGTTCGAGGCTGAAACGGAGACAGAGCGTTACCTGACGCCGCGCAATGGGGCCGCCATCGGCATCACCCGGGAAAAACCCACCTATGAAAACTGCTCGAAAGTCAAGATGACACAGCGGCGCATCCCCATTCAGAGGATACCGGAGAACGCCAACGTCTGCGCCCGTACCAACCGCGGCAACCTGTCCGTCTTCAAAATCAGGGAACCGGTCGGCCCCAGCCCCGGCGTCATGAAGATCAGCTACATCACCTGGGAGGGGGTACGCTAGGGTAGCGTCGGAGCAAACGGATTGCATTGGGAAGGTGGCGCCGTTGGGCGGCGCCACCTTCATGCCGGTTACTTGCCGACGGTTACTGTCTCGGCACCGACGGGCGATGAAAAGTTGAGGGTTTCGGCGGTACCGGTGGGGGTCCACGAGCCGGTGAATATCCCAACCCCTGCTGCCAGATCGGGGTAGACACCGTCATCGCGCATGGTCAAGACCCCACCGTTGCTGAGGGAGACCGTGACAGGTCCGGCAGGCTTTGAGCAGTTGATGCTCAGGGCGGAAAGCGTCGTTGCCACACCAGGCTGGAGGGTGGCTGGATATGTCAGGGCGGAGAAGGCGCGGCTGTCAACACAGGTGAGGGAGCCGAAGGCATTTATCCGCCTGCCGGTGACACTTTTGCCGGACAGTGATGACTGGAGGTCGCCGCCGGAAAGGATGAGGTTTCTGATCCCCCGCCAGTCCATGGTCGGATACTTGGCCTTGATGAGCGCTGCCAGGCCGGTGACATGGGGGGTCGCCATAGAAGTGCCGGAGAGGTAGGCATACTGGTTATTGGGATAGGTGCTCAGAATGGAATAGCCGGGCGCTCCCACCATGACGGTCCGGCGGCCGTAATTGGAGAACGAGGCTAAGCCGTCCATCGACGTGGTGGCGGCAACGGCGATGATGTTCGGCAGATTGTAATCGGCGGGATAGGTCGGGGTCGTGTCGTTGTTGGAGGCGGCGTTGCCGGCGGCAGTGATGAAGAGGATGTCACGCTGGCTGTTGATGGCGTCGTAGAGAGCCTTGGAATAGCTGCCGCCCCCCCAGCTGTTGTTGGTGGCGACGATGTTCACCCCGCGGGATTTCATCTTCTTGACGTACTGGAGGCACTCGATGGCATCGGAGGTGTAGCCGGAGCCGTTTGCATCCAGGAACTTGCAGGCCATGATCCTGACTGTCCAGTTGACCCCGGCCACGCCGATGCCGTTATTGCCCACAGCCCCGATAGTGCCGGCCACGTGGGTGCCGTGACCGTTGTTGTCCATGGGGTTGCCGTTGTTGTTTACGCCGTTGTACCCGTAGATATCGTCCACCACGCCATCCCCGTCGTCATCGATTCCCGGTTTGCCGTTCAGTTCCGCCTGGTTGGTCCACATGTTGGCCTTTAGGTCCGGATGGGTGTAGTCGACGCCGCTGTCGATCACCGCCACCACAACGCCGGCGCTCCCCGTGGTATTGTCCCAGGCCGCCGGGGCGTTGATCTTCGTCATCCCCCAGGTACTGTAAAACTTCGGGTCGGTGGGGACTTTCACGGCCTTCAGCACGTAATTCGGTTCGGCATACTCGACGTCGTCGTCCGCTTCAAATTCTTTTACGGCGTTATCCACGCTTTGGCCCGGCCTGATCTTCACCTGCTCCATGTTCAGGTCACGGAATCCCTTCTTCTTCTCCGAGCCGTGCCTGCGGTGCCCCTCCGCCTTCCCTTCCTCGGAAGCACCCTCCCGGTACTTCACGATCAGCTCCCCCTCCTTGTAAGTGGGGGGACCAGCGGCCGGAGCCATCGTCACCCCGGCATTGCCGTACCCTGAAAAGAGCACAACCATCAGCAGTGACCAAACGAAGCGTTCCCATCGTCTCTTCATCATCCAACCTCCCCTTGTTTCACGGCTCCCGGAGCCGCTTTTTCGTCCGGTCCGGCACAAAAAAAGCCGGGGCGGAATATCGATGCGATATTTCGGCGACCCGGCTGTCTCGGGGAGACCCTGTAGGCTTTCCGTCCCATCCTCGCGGATGGTTTAGTATTGTCGTCTATCTGTGATTAAAAGCTGGTTGTTTCAAAATCAGGCACCCCTACAATCGCTTATCGAAATATCAGGCGTCAAGAATAAATTCAAAAGGTTAGAGAGCAATAACATTACCTTTTTTCGCGGCATCACCCCTTTTGACAAACCCAAAACCAACAGTACACTTTGTTAATTAGAACGCTATCCATCCCCGCCACTTCGCCCGCGGGGATGTCTGCTTCCGGTTGCCAACTATTCACTCTGCTATGTTCAACGTGCGGAACGCCAAGGAGGGCACGCATGAAGACCACTCGACTTACATTCGAAACGCTTTCCGAACTCCAGATCCCCCGGCTCGACCCTGTCGAGCTTTCGCTGTCCGCCCTGCGCCGCGACCCGACGACCGCCGCCTTCGACTGGCTCGCAAGGGGGGAGGAAGCAATCCTCGGCCCACGGGCCGCCCGCATCAAGGCGGCTCCGCCGAAACCGGCCGCCAAAGGTCCGCCGCCAAAGTTCATCACCATCGGTACCTTTTCACTGGTCTATGACCAGCTCCAGATGACCCTGCAGGAACAGGGGAGTAGCCGGTTCTGGCACCTGGAGACCGGCTGGTTTGGCGGCACACCCAAAATGACGGTGAGCCAGAAGGACGGCGGCGTGGACATTGCTCTGTCCGGCGCCTTCTACCCCGGCACCACCATCCCCGCGTCCCTCAAAGCCGCGATCCGCCTCGTCAACGGCACCTGGACCCTGCGGCTCCGGCTGAAGTACGGGAGCTTCGACGCCACCCTCCCCCTATCGCCGTGGCTCGCGCGGACCCAGTGGGCCGTGTCGCCGGTCCACCTGGACCTGGAATGCGCCCCCCTGGGTCCGGCCTCGGCCCTGGGGGCCAAGGGGGGTGGGATCGCCGCCTTCACTCCGGACTGGCTCCTGGGAACCCTTACCATTGACGGTTTCCGATTACCCGGTTTCCCCGGGAGCGTAACTGCCGACGCGGCCCTCGTGGGGCTCCTGCCGCAGGGTGCGCCGGCCTTCTTTCTCCCGAACACCCTGCGGCGGACCGGCATCCTCTTTGCCGCGGACCAGCAGTTTCCGCTGCAGCCCGAATTCGCCGCTCCCGGCCCCACCATCCATTTGGGAGCGTTCCGCTTCGACGGGCTCTTCCTGGAAACGGCGCTCCTCCCCGACGGCCAGGCCATCCGCTTTCTCTTTGCCCAGTCAGTGGCCGACCCGACCCCGGCCGGGCTCGAAACAGGCGGCGATCTTTGGGGAAGTGACGGCGAGCCGTTCCGGATACCGCTCCGCAACCCGCGCTACGGCCAACTCTTCGACGACAGCCGCCAGCGGACCGTGGCCGGGCTCGTGGCTCAGGTGGACGAGGCCCCCTTCTGGCTCCACAGCCCGGGGGTGAGCCTCCTGCTGGCCCAGTCTCGCCAGGTTCCCTCCACGGGCATCCTCCAGATGGGGGCAACGCCGCCGGTCATGGTCTGCCGCCTGAGCCTCATGAAGAGCGCCCCCCGGGTGGAGGGGATGCTGGTCCGCCCCGAACCGGCACCGCCCCGGTCCGAGATCCTCGTCACCTGGCGGCCCCTTCCGGGCACCCTCCAGCCCACCTTCGGCCATGTGGAGATCGACGCGGCGGCCGGCACCGCCACGGTGCGGCTCCCCCGCAACACCTCCCTGGCCGTGGTCCGGCGCGACGATTTCCTCCACCTGGGGTATCGATGGACCAACCTGCGGCTCGTGACCGAAGGGGCGACGCGGCGCCTCCAGCCGCTGACCACGGGCCCATCCTACCTGGCGGTGGTCTTCCCCCCCCAGAGCATCGGCGAGGAGACCTTCTTCGAGGCGGACCCCAGCTACAAGGTGAGCGATTCGGACATGCCCCCTTCCCAGCAGGTGAAGGAAGGGCCGAGCATCGCAAACCCGCCGTCGCCGCCGGTGAAGGCCCTCATGGCCAAGCAGAGCCGCCTCGTCTTCTCCCTTCCCCAGGGGGACCAGGCGTTTCTCCTGAACGGCACGACCATCCTCGACTGGCAGTCCCTCACCCCGTCCCTGGCCCCCACGGCCCTGCCGGGAGCGGTGCGGCTCAAGCGGCCGGGACTGCCGCCCATTATCCTCCCGGGCCCCGAGCCGATCTTCAAGGTGGCGGCACCACTCTGGAACCGGCCCCCGGCGCCACTCTGGAACCGCGCCGCGCCGGTGCAGCGGGCAACGGCACCCTCCGCGCGCCAGACGGTCCTCGGGAACCTCCGCCCCATCGACACCATCAGCATCCTGCCGGGACTGCTCCTGAAGCCTGTGCCCCCCTCGGCCACCACGACCCAGATCGAGCTCCCCTTCCGCCTGATCCTCTCCCCCAACCACCACGGCACCTGGGTCCACGCCAACGCCCCGGTGACCCGGAACGGCCGGACCGAGCTCTGGCACACGCGGTTGGCGGTGCGCGCCGGTGAGGCAGTCACCGAGGAACCCCACCAGTACCGGACCGTGCGGGCCATCTGGTCCCGTGACCACGACATCCCCACCGACTTCGACAAACCGTTTCTGATGCCCATGGACCAGGACGACCGGCGCCAAATCGTGGACCTGACCGCCGACTTCACCATCGGCACGCCGACCCCGGTCTCCATCAACAAGCTGATGCTCTCATCCCTCGGCGGATGGCTCGACAGCAACCTCCAGCTGGAGCCGCCCGTGGGATACTCCGTGGAGCAGTGGCGGCACCGGGCCACCATGGGGCGCGACCACTTTGTGCGGGTGGTCTACAAGGGGTTCCTCTTCCCCTTCGGCCACCGGGCGTCGCTGGTGAAGATCAGCGAGCGGAAGGTGGAGCTCTCCCCCACCGGCGACCCGGTGGCGTACATCCGGCAGCGGATGTTCATCATCGTCCGGGAGCGGGAGCGGACCTACGGCGGCAGTGCTTACGCCTTCAGCGGCCGCGAGACCCCCTTGCGGCGGGTCCGGATAACCACCCTCGTCACCCCCAACCTGAACCCGCCCCAGGAATCCCCCCTGGGTGCCGATCCGGGGCAACGCCCCCTCGGGGGACCGGTGGGGACGCCACCCATCGCCGCCTTCTGGCCCCGGGTGGGGCCGGGCGACTTCCTCTTCCACCTGAAGGGGTGGGACTGGGAGGATCACGAGGTGGATTTTGTGATGCCCCTGGCCTTTGTCCGCTCCGACATGCTCGACAACGCCGCCGAGATCAAGGTGGCGGTGGATGCCTACAACGCCCCCAAGGAGAAGGACCGGCGCACAACCACCCTCGGCGGCCAGCAGGTGGCCATGGCCGAGGCGACGGGATATGCCGGCAAAACCACCTTCGACACGGCGGCCCTGAGCTTTGTGGCCCTCTCCCCTGCCGACAGCACCCGGGAGCCACCCTGCTACCCGAAGCTGGACCAGGCCCGGATCGCCATTGCAGCCCTGCGGCAGATGACCGGCAGCAACGACCCGGCCACGGTGGAGCTGGCCCCCCGATACCTTGAGCACAGCTTCGACCCGGTGAAGAACAAGGCGGGTCTCTTCGCCCAAGTGCCGGCCACGGCCGCCGCCCCCTCCCTGGACTACACGGCCGGGAAGAGCTCCGACCGCTCCGGCGGGGTCGCCACCCCCAACATGGCGATCCGCGGTCTCTCCCGGGAACTGGGAGCCGTGGGGGACACGGCCGACAGCTTCGCCGAAGGGAATTTCGACCCGCTCCAGTTCTTCGCTGGCCTCAACGCCCAGCTCCTGGGGGGGATCACCCTGGCCGACATCCTCGACGCCCTGATCCCTGGCGACTTCCTGGACCAGGCCCCGAAGCTCGTCACCGCCAACAGCGCCACCGAGATCACCACGACGCTCCACTGGGAGACCACCAGTCTCAAGGCGAGCGGCCCCTTCGTGAAGGGGGCCGCCTCGAAGCTCACCCTCGACAGCCTCCTCAAGACCCCCAAGGCGGGCGGAGGCAAGACCTTCCAGCTGACGGGAAAAATCGTCGACTTCACCATCAACCTGGCCGATGTGGTGACGGTGAAGTTCGACCAGTTCTCCTTCACCTCCGTGGACGGCAAGAAGCCCGACGTCCACGTGGAAATCGCCGACATCACCTTCACCGGCGCCCTGGAGTTCGTGAACGAGCTGCGGAACTACCTGCAGCCCGCCAACTTCGCCGATCCCCCCTTCCTGGACGTGACTCCCCAGGGGATCACCGCCGGCTACTCCCTCACCATCCCGGCGGTCTCGGTGGGGGTGGTTTCCATCGCCAACATCGCCCTCGGCGCCCGGCTCACCCTCCCCTTCACCGGGGAGCCGATGCGGCTCCGCTTCAACCTCTCGGAACGGCAGAGCCCCTTCACCGTGTCGGTGGCCCCCTTCGGCGGTGGCGGGTTCTTCGCCTTGGCGGTGGGGATGGACGGGGTGGAAACCCTAGAGGCCTCTCTGGAATTCGGAGGCTGCGTGGCCATCGACCTCGGGGTGGCCAGCGGCGGCATCTCCCTCATGGCCGGCATCTACCTCAAGATCGACGTGAGCACCGACCACTCGCAGCTGACCGGCTACGTGCGGGCCAACGGCGCACTGGAGGTCATCGGCCTCATCACCGTGTCGCTGGAATTCTACCTGGGGCTCGACTACGACTTCGGCTCCGGCAAGGCGTGGGGCGAGTGCCGGGTTTCGGTGAAGGTGGAGGTGCTCCTCTTCAGCGCCAGCGTCACCGTAACCATGAGAAAACAGTTCGCCGGGTCCAGCGGAGATCCGCCCTTCGGTGTCATGATGCCCCAGCCGCGCTGGGAAGCCTACGCTGCGGCGTTTGCATAGGGGGTTACTGCAATGAAACAGACAATCATATGGACCGCTCTTCCGAAAGGGATGAGCGCTGACGGAAAGAATCTCCTCCTGTCGGTGGTGGTGTCGCCCCGGCTCGACACGGGCGGACCGTCTCTGAAGCTCAGCGCCTTTCCCCCCTTCACCAACTGGCCGGCCCAGCCCCTCGCCCTCTCCATCCAGTTCAGCGGCCAGGCGCCGGTGGCGGCAACCATCATCCCGTCGGGGACCGACCTCGCCCTCTGGCAGGCCCTCTTCCCGGCGGAGGAGACCTCGGTCCGCTCCTTTGTCCCCGCGGACCAGTCGAAGCAGCTCATCCACTCCTTCCCGGTGGCCAACGTGGTGGAGCACCTGCGCAAGCTCTACGCCGCCGTGGGGGTCGCCTCCCCCACCGACCTCCCCCTGATCGACGAACTGGCCCAGAAGGGGGCGACCCTGGTCCGCACTGTGGAAGGGCAGGGGCGCGAATGGTTCGGCCTGGACGACCACCTTGAGAAGGACCTCCTTGCCCGGTACAAGCGGCTGAAGACCACGGCCCTGCCGCCGGGGCCGCCTGAGCCGGCCATGGACTTTTTCCGGGCAAAACACTTCCACCGCTTCAAGGGGGGTAACCGCGACAACCCGGTGCCGGTGCCCGACTTCGACTTCCACGAGGCCGTGGCCATGGTGGTGAACCACCCCCTCCTGATGCGGCGGCTCGGGCTCGTGATCGAGGTGAGCGTCCCCCTGGCTGGCCAGCCCGCCAGCGGCACGGTTCAGGTGGCCAGCGTGGGGCACGAATTTGTGAGCGACGACCAGCCCCTGCGGGTCCACTACCTCCTCGATACGGCAAAGAAGCGCTTCCTGCCGGCGCCGGCGGCCACGTCGGACCTGGCGGACGGCATGCTGCGGCTCGGTACCACCGACTTCAGCATCCAGCAGGTGGACGCGGACGGCGCGGCCCTGAAGGCCATCGACTACGCCAATCAGCTCCAGATGCGGCAGCAGGGGCGGCACGCGACCGCCGACTCCCCCCCCGACGACGGCCTCCCGGCCCTGCGCTCCGGCGGGGTCTCGGTGCTCCGGACCGGCCGGGCGGTGCGGCTGGCCAACACCTTCAAGACCGTGACCCAGGCCAACACCAACCTCAATCCCCAGAACCCGCCCGAACTCTGGGCCGATGACGTGACCGGCGGGTTCCGGGTGGACGTGCAGGACGCTGGCGGCACCTGGCGCTCCCTCTGCCGGCGCGGCGTCACCTACCGCGTGGGGCGTCTCGCCGGCCCCCAGGCCACCATCACCGCCTCGGACGAAGGGACCGTCACCGCCGCCGCCATGCAGGACGTGGACCCCACGAAGAACGACTTCTACCTCCACGAGGCCCTCTTCCACTGGGACGGTTGGAGCCTCGTGGCCCCGC
The DNA here is from genome assembly GCF_018531165.1 of Geobacter grbiciae. NCBI lineage: Bacteria > Pseudomonadati > Thermodesulfobacteriota > Desulfuromonadia > Geobacterales > Geobacteraceae > Geobacter > Geobacter grbiciae. Next base: position 59,012 of record NZ_JAHDIW010000018.1, read on the forward strand.
GCCCCGGCGAGGCGATCCAGAACGACGGCCTGAGCCACGGCGAAAATCTGGGGCCGGACGGCAAGGCCAGAAACCCTTCGTCGACGTCGCTGAATCTGGAGATCACGGCCGAGCCGACCCCCAAATCCCTCCCCCGCCTGCGGTTCGGCGGCAGCTACCGGATCCGGGCCCGGGCCGTGGATGTGGCCGGCAACAGCCTCCCCTTCGACTCCACCGACGCCTCCCAGGCCTCGCCCCAGGTCACCTACCGCCGCTTCGAGCCCGTGGAGGCGCCGGCCGTGGCTATCGTATCAGCCGTTCCCCTCTCAAACCTTCCGGGAGAATCCACAGCGCGCCTCGTCATCCGGAGCTATAACGGCACCCCGGCCGACGACGGCACCATCTCACCCGAGACGTCGGAGCGGCTGCTGCTTCCTCCCCGGACCGCTGTTGCCACCATCGAGCAGTACGGCCTCCTGGACACGCCGACGGGAGTGGACGCCACCCCGGCCACCTGGAACCGGCTGGCCGCCAAGGATGCGGCAGCCATCCCGGAGGTCTACCCGAACCCGGCCGCGCTCCCGGCCGAGGTTCCCTACCTGGCCGACCCCTTCGCCGCCGCCGCGGTCCTGCGGGGGCTCCCCGGCACGGCGCCCGAGTCGACCCACGTGACCACCTTCGACGCGGCCCCGGGCTGGTGGCAGGGGAAACCGTTTCGCATCGCCATGATCGAGGGAAACGGCCCGCCGACCTGGGATTCGGCGGAGCGCATCCTCACCGTGGAGCTTCCCAAGGCCACCGTGGCAAAGGTGCGCCTCAGTTCCCGCGTCACCCCGGCCGACCTGGAGAAGCTCGCCGTCTGGAAGTGGATCGAGGAAGAAGCCTTTGACGACGAGGAACGGTCGCGGCTGAAGCAGCTGGCCCTGGACGGCCTCCACTGGATGCTCACCCCCTTCCGGGAGCTGACCCTGGTCCACGCCGTGCAGCAGCCCCTGGCACCGCCGCTCATCGAAGTCCTCAATCCCCGGAAAGTTGCCCTGGGGGACACCTTCGCCACCGTGGAGGGAACCGTGGGGGTCCATGCCCCGAGCACTGGCAAGGTGGACCTCCTGGCCCTCTGGAGCGAGCCCACAGGCATCGGCTTCGCCCGCACAAACGGCGAATCCCACGCCTTCGACCTCCCCGTGGCCTCTCCTCCGGACACCCCGTCGGTGCCATGGGGGGGCCGTCGCCACGAGTTCGGCGACACCAAATACCGCAAGGTCAGCTACTACGCCACCGCCACCAGCCGGTTCCGGGACTACTTCGACCCCTCCCTCACCACCGACGAGCTGACCCGTCCGCCAAAGGCCGAGCTTCCCCCCTCCTCCGCCACGCACCTCTTCGAGGCGGAAGTGCTCAACTCGGCCCGCCCCCTGGCGCCGAACCTCCTCTACGTGGTCCCCACCTTCGGCTGGGAGGCGGGAGAGGACGAGCGGGGAACCTTCAGCCGCCGCACGGGGGGCTTGCGCCTCTACCTGGAGGAACCCTGGTTCTCCTCCGGCGACGGCGAGCTCCTGGGGGTGGTGGTCTGGCCCGGCGAGCGGGACTGGTGTCTTTCCGGCAAACCGCTCCGCGACACCTTCGTGCGGATCGAGGTGCCCGACGAGCTGAAGCCCTACGCCACCCAGTGGGGACGCGACCCCATCTGGCTCTCGGGCCCCACCCAGCAGGTGCCGTCACTCCAGAACTTCACGAAAGCCGTGGCGGTGCAGACCTCACTCTCCATCGAGGAGCGCCCCGACACCCTCGTGGCCGTGGCCGGCCATGGGGTGGGGTACGACGAGGAACGCCACCTCTTCTACTGTGATCTCGACATCGACGCCGGTGACTCCTACTACCCCTTCGTGCGGCTGGCTCTGGTCCGCTACCAGCCGAAATCCATCGCCGGGGCCGAGCTTTCACGGGTGGTGCTGGCCGACTTCGCCCAGTTCGCCCCGGACCGGATTTGCTGGGTGGCCCGGGACGCCGCCGACTCGAATGCGCTCCGGATCACCGTCTCCGGCACCGGCTACCGGCGCAACGCCTCCTTCAACTGCACCAGCGAGATCGAGGCCCGGCTGGAGCGGTGGCTCGGCCCCGGCGATGGGGACATGGGGTGGGTGCCGGTCTCCTTGGCGCCGGTCACTCTCTTCAACGCCCAGGCCCTCAGGACCCTCTCCGTCTGGGAAGGGACCATAACCCTCCCGCTTGAGGATCCCGAAGCCCGCTTCCGGGTGGTGGTGGAGGAGTACGAGGCATTCCTCGGCGACGCGCCCGAAGCGGGCCTCACCGAGCGGTTCGGCTCGGGCCGGGAGCGGCGGCTGGTCTATTCGGATGCGGTGGAGGTGGGAGAAGAAAAATTGTGAGAGGTTCAGAAAGGAGGGAGATATGCGAAGGCTCGCACTGGCAATGCTGCTTCTTATCTTCGCTTCTCCGGTCGCTGCCGAAGAAATTCACATACTCGGCGGATACGGAGTAGATTCAAACCCGAACCGCAAGGCCGGAGCTTATCAGATCGAATATCTGGAGGGGCTTGGGGAGCACTTCGCCTTCAGTCTTTCGTATCTGAACCAGGGGCACTTTCCCGAGCACCATCGCGACGGCAACTCCTTCAACCTCTGGCTCCGCACCAACCAGTTCCACCCCCAGCTCTCCCTGGCCGCCGGCATTGGCGTCATGTACTATTACGACACGACCCATCCGCCTCCCGGCACCCCATCCGAGGATGTCCACGGCCTGGCGAGCATGTACAGCCTGTCCGCGACCTGGTACACGGAAAGCCGCGTGATCTTCCAACTCCAAACCTACTGGGTCAAGGCAAACGCCAGCTTCGACACCGTCTCGGCCCTTGTGGGGATCGGCTATCAGTTCGACGCTCCACCCAAGCCGGGTCCGCTTGCCAAGGCGCCCCCCCAGACAAAGAGAACAACCGAAAACGAACTGACGCTCCTCGGCGGACAGACAATCGTCAACGTCCCCGGGGACGGGCATTCGCAAGCTATCAGCCTCGAATACCGGCGGGGAATCTGGCGCTTCGTAGAGATGACCGCCACAGCCCTCTACGAGGGACGAAGTACCCTGTGCGACCGGTATGGCCTGACCACCCAGCTCTGGCTCGCGCGGCCCTTTTTTGACGATCATGTGGCGCTCGGCATCGGTTTCGGACCCTATTTCGCCGTGGACCGTCGCCGCCAGAACGACAATGAGATCATTATCCCCACCATCTTCACCGCCTCGGCCGGTTTCCGGCTGACGCCGCACTGGCTCCTCAGGGCCTCCTGGAACCGCGTCATAACCAACTATAATCGGGACAGCGACATATTCATGGGGGGGATCGGCTACCGGTTCTGAGACTTCTCTGTTTCTGTTTTGTATTTTTATGTGGCAGATTCAAATTGCAAGTGCACCACGTAGAGCTTTCCGCATGACCTCCGCAGGAGTCTGGTAGTCGAGGCACTTTCGTGGTCGATTATTGATCTTTCTCACCACCAGCTCCAGTTCTTCTTCGGAGATTGTGGTGAAGTCGACCCCTTTGGGGTAATAATGGAGTAGGATTCCGTTCGTATTCTCGTTCGTTCCCCGCTGCCATGCTGCATATGGATCGGCGAAGTAGACCTTCAGGCCTGTCTTCGCTTCCAGTTCCTTGAATTGAGAAAATTCCTTTCCGTTATCAACGGTCAGCGTCTGCCGAAGAGCTTTCGGTAGCCTCCAGAACGAGAACGATGTGGCCTGCGTCATGGTTGCGGCCCTCTTGTCGGCAAGTTTTGCGGCCACAAGAAACCTGCTCTTTCGCTCGACATGCGTCGCGAGGTGGCCACATCCTTTCTTGCCTTCGAGCGTGTCCCTCTCCCAGTCGCCAAAGCGCTCGCGGGTTTCGACGATTATCGGACGCTGAGCAATTGACGCACGACCAGGGATGAAGCGCCTTCCCGAACCATAGCGCGTTTGCCGGCGCCATTTCTTGTGGTGTCTGCGCAAGTGCTGGTGAAGGTTGCCACCTTCCATGGCGTCAAGATAAACCCAGCGATAGATGGTCTCGTGGCTGATGCGCATCCGCGCCATTTCGATCGCCATTCCCCGTGAAAGACGTTGGGGAATCTATAACCCGATTCTGGTAGTTTCCGGCACGGGCGGAGTCGCATCCGTTCCGGGCGACCCCTTTTTCAGCAGCAGATACTCAACCGGCTCCATCGGCCTGACGCAGTATCTTCCGACAGGCGGATACTTTTCTGCATCAACCCAAAGCGGTTATACAAACGCCGAGGTGAGCAATCCGGACTCATCCACCTCGACCTGGCAGTCAACGGCGGGCCTCGCACTCTCGCAGCCTTTGTTGAAAAATGCGGGGAAGCAAACGATGGAGTTGAACATCACGCTGGCTGCCAATGCGCTGGAGGATTCAAGGGAACGGTACCGCTTCACCACCACCGAAACCGTTCTGGCTGTCATTACCACATACAATCATCTCTACACCTTGCGGCAGACTCTGGAGACAAAGAAAGGGGCACTGAAAGCCGCTCAGGATTTCCTCGATGAGTTGCGGAAGAGACCAAAACCGACCGCCCTCCAGAAGATAGAGCTGGCCAACACGGAATACACCATCGCCCAGAGGCTTAAAGATCTCGTCGAAGCGGAGAGAAGTGTAAGGGACCAGGAGGCGAGCCTCCGATACCTGATCGGAATGGCGCAGAAAACACAGGTTATCCCTGTTGATCCGCCCGCAAGAGAGGAGCCGCAGACAACGGAGGAGCAGGCGGTCAAGTCTGCCTTGGAGTACCGCTCCGACCTGAAACAACTCCGCATAACATTGAAGTCGTCTCAACTGCAGGAACGGGTGGCCGATCATCAGACATTGCCCGAACTCACTGTCAGCGGCAGCGGGGGCCTCACCGGGACCGGCACCAACTTTGCGGAAAGCTACCGGAAGGTAGCGCAGAAGCCGGGAACGTACTGGTCGGCGGGCATGCAATTAAACGTACCGCTGGGCAACACCGCAGCCTATAACGATTATCTCAAAAACAAAATCAGGACCGAGCAGGTGCAAAACCAGATCGATGCGCTCGTATGGAAGATACGCAACGACGTCGAGGCCGACATGCGGGCGCTTATTTCCGCGCGGTTGCAGATACAGACGACGGAAAAAGCACTTCAGTACGCCGAGCAGCGTCACGACGAATACCGGAATCAAACCCGGGCCGGCGCCACGACGGTTCAGGATTTCATCAATGCGGAAAACGACCTTATTGCCGCCCGAAATGCCCATCAGAACTCAACGGAAGCCTTCGCGTACGCCGTCTCGAAGCTGTGGCGCGACACCGGCGAGCTTCTCGACCATCAGGGAGTACGTATCACGAGCCCAGAGCAATACAAGTCGAACAAATAGGGGGCCGGCTTATATCCATTTTTTCCTTCTGAAAAAAACGAGCATCCCCCCGATCACCAGGAGCATGAGGATGAGCACGGCGGGGTAGCCCCAGCGCCAGTTAAGCTCGGGCATATAGTGGAAGTTCATGCCGTAAAGGCCGGCGATGAAGGTGAGGGGCATGAAGAGGGTAGCGATGATGGTCAGCACCTTCATGACTTCGTTGGTTCGGTTGCTGATCGTGGAAAGGTAGATGTCAAGAAGCCCCGAGAGGATGTCGCGGAAGGTTTCCACGGTGTCGATGATCTGCACGGTGTGATCGTAGACGTCACGCAGGTAGATGGCGGTCTCTTCATGCACGAGAGAGGATTCACGCCGTTCGAGGCCGCTGATCACCTCCCGGAGGGGCCAGATGGATTTGCGCAGAAAGATGATCTCCCGCTTGAGGGTGTGGAGCCTGCCGACGGTTTCGCGCACCGGATTGGCTACCAACTCTTCTTCGAGACGCTCGATTCGCTCCGCCAGGCTTTCGAGAATGATGAAGTAGTTGTCGACGATGGCGTCGATGAGGGAGTAGACGAGATAATCGGCTCCCAGGGAGCGGATTTTCCCACGACCGGCCCGCAGCCGCTCACGAACCGGGTCGAAGGGATCCCCCGCAAGCCCCTCCTGGAAGGAGAGCACGAAGTTCTCACCCAGAATGAGACTCATCTGTTCGGCAGCCACCCCTTTGTTGCCGTTTTTGAGGGAGAGCATCTTGAGAACGATGAAGAGGTAGGCGCCGTAGTCCTCCCGCTTCGGGCGCTGGTCGGTATTGAGAATGTCTTCCAGCACCAGAGGGTGGATGCCGTAACATTCGCCCAGTTTCTGAAGGAGTTCGATGCTGTGGATTCCCTCCACATTGATCCAGCTGACTTCCGGCTGGTTGCGCAGAGGGAAACAGGCGGCAAGATCGTCGGAAGCCTGTTCGTAAACGCCTTTCTCGTCATAGACGATAATGGAGACCCGGGCCGCTTCGCGGTGCCGTTCGCCGATGTGAACGAGGGTGCCGGGGGGAAGCCCCGCCTTGGCGGAACGCTTTGTGACGAGCTTGTTCTTCATGGGGGTTGCGTTAGCGCCTCCGGGCATCAAAATGGCTTGAGCCCGATGCCGAACTGGTCTTCAAGGTGAAGATAGTTTCCGTGCACCATACCTTCACCGCAGGCGATGGCCACCTTGCGCTTGCGCACGTCCTCTATCCACCGCGGGTTAGAGGCTTCGGCCCGACGGTTTGCCACGATAATCAGGCGGGCTTCCTCAGTCTCGTCCTTACTCAGGTCGCCTCCCAACCGGGAGAAGTCGGCCATGACCTGGGATTTCACTAAGGGAGAGATGCTCCCGTTCTGGGTCTTGATGTCGAACATGAGCGCCACGCCACGCTCGGACCAGAGGCCATACTCGGCACAGAGGTCCTTGGCATCGCTGAAGAGCATGCCTGCGGCGCCTATCTGGATATCCTGGAACTCAGCGGTGCGCCCCAAGGTGGTGAGAAGCCCCTTCCATGGTTCGAACAGGCTAAAGCGCTGCTGGTCCTGGACCGAGCGGACCCAGGCGAGCTGGTCGTCCTTATCGGAGGTAAAAATAGCCTTTAACTCGGGAAAGTAGTCGTGGCAGATACTCTCCAGTTGGCTGGGGTACTTTTCCGCCATTTCCTGGAAGAGCGGCTGCAGCGACCCCTGGCCCAGATTCCACTGGAGAGCGCCGAAACTGAGCCCCTGGCCGTCGAAATCGCCAGAGACGGCAGCAAAGCAGTGGGGTATCGGTTTGCCCGTTTCGATGGTGCCTGTCAGAGCCAGACAGCGATATGCCAGAGTCTGCTTGCCGATTTCGGGCTCCAGCAGCTTTTCACCGTGGAAAAGCTTTTTCCAGGTATCCTCCTCAACGATTCCATCCACATCCAGTCCGTTCTTCCGCTGAAAATTCTTTACAGCGCTTTCGGTGCCGCCACCAAAGATGCCGTCAGTATCGCCACTATAAAGCCCAAGCCCCGCCAACCGTGTCTGGATTGTCTTAACCTCTGCTCCCGTGCTTCCGCGTCGATAGGCGTTCGTCATGAATCCCTCCCCGGTCATTGTAATGATCTGATGGAGCGTCCCTAGGCAGTCCCTTCGCTCGCAGATACCAGCGAGACGGGAAGTGGCGCCGACTCCCAGGTTACTTCGGGGAAGAGGGCGTTATCGAGACGAAGGTAGGTGCCGTCGACCCCGGATTCGGCCCACCAGCATTCATTGCCCCGGAGGGGAAGGTCCTTGAACAGATAGAGTTGCTTGTCCTTGTCTCTGGCTACGTACATGGCATCGGCTCCTTTTATCACGGATTCTCCACAAATACAGTCAGTGTGGTTTGTTCAGGTTTCCCAGCTTTCCTCCCCTCGGCAAACAAGCCACCGATAGATCTCAAACCACCGTTCGGGGAGGAGTGGCGAAGTTCTAATGAGCAAAGTGTACTGTTGGTTTCGGGTTTGTCAAAAGGACATTCCGATTGCAGGCTCTCACAAAGTAACAAACCAGCGCTAAGTACTTCAAATACACAGCAGTGTACAATTTTTAATCGCACAATGATCAATATTTAATCTCGAACTCGACAAGCAACGATAGATTATGCCGCAAATTCAGGCAGATGCCTCTTTATGCATCGTCGGCGCATTTTTTGGTGCACCCTCTGCATATATAAGTGGCGCCAGCCAAGAAGGCAATTAACCCGATTCTGAGCACATGTTGAACAGGCTCACAATATCATCACAAGGAGGAAGCATGTCACCACAACTTATCGACGAAAGACTCGCAGGCATCTATCAGGATGTGCTCAAGCGCAACCCGGGCGAGGTGGAATTCCACCAGGCCGTGGCCGAAGTCCTGGAATCCCTCGGACCGGTCGTGACCAAGCACCCGGAATACCTGGAGCGCAAAATCATTGAGCGGATCGCTGAACCGGAGCGTCAGATTATCTTCCGGGTGCCCTGGCAGGACGACAAGGGGCAGGTCCACATCAACCGCGGCTTCCGCGTTGAATTCAACTCCGCTCTCGGCCCCTATAAGGGAGGCCTCCGCTTCCACCCCTCCGTCTATCTCGGCATTATCAAGTTCCTCGGCTTCGAGCAGATCTTCAAGAACTCCCTCACCGGCATGCCGATCGGTGGCGGCAAAGGTGGTTCCGACTTCGATCCGAAAGGGAAGACCGATGACGAAGTAATGCGTTTCTGCCAGAGCTTCATGACTGAACTCTATCGCCACATTGGCGAACACACCGATGTTCCGGCAGGAGACATCGGGGTTGGCGGCCGCGAAATCGGCTACATGTTCGGCCAGTACAAGCGGATCACCAACCGCTGGGAAGCCGGCGTCCTCACCGGCAAGGGGCTCAAGTTCGGCGGATCCCTGGTTCGTCCGGAAGCAACAGGCTACGGCGCCACATACTTCATCAACGAAGCCCTCAAGGTGCGCAAAGATTCCTTCGACGGCAAGACCTGCCTGGTATCAGGTTCAGGTAACGTGGCCATCTACACCATCGAGAAGATCCACCAACTGGGTGGCAAGTGCATTGCCTGCTCCGACAGTAACGGCGTCATCATCCACGAGAAAGGGCTTGATGTGGAACTGATCAAGCAGCTGAAGGAAGTGGAGCGTCGCCGGATCGCCGATTACGCCACCTACCACAAGGATGCCAAGTATATCGCCAACGGCAACATCTGGGATATCCCCTGCCAGGTAGCCATGCCATCAGCAACCCAGAACGAGATCAACGGCAAGGATGCCAAGACCCTGGTGAAGAACGGTTGTATTGCCGTGGGCGAAGGGGCAAACATGCCCACCACGCCGGAAGGGATCAAGGTGTTCCTCGAGGCCCAAATTGCCTACGGTCCAGGCAAGGCCGCCAATGCCGGCGGGGTTGCAACCTCGGCCCTCGAAATGCAACAGAACGCCCAGCGCGATTCCTGGTCCTTCGAAGAGACCGAGAAGAAGCTGGAGAAGATCATGGTCGGCATTCACAAGCTCTGCTACGAAACCGCCGAAGAGTATGGCGACAAGGGGAACTATGTCACCGGCGCCAACATCGCCGGTTTCATCAAGGTAGCTGACGCCATGGTCGCTCACGGCCTGGTATAAGCAGCACTCGTTCATTCATAACCCCAAAAAAGGCCCGGCATTGCCGGGCCTTTTTTTGATGCTTCGTCGTATTATTGGGTAGAAGGTATAGCGACGTGATGTTGACCTTTCAGCGACACCACATAACGCCCTCTAGTGGCGGATACGTTCCGGCTCTTGAACATCTGGATATTATCCTTGTCTCCAGAAACTCGAAAACACCAAAACCTATCTGCATACGCTGAACTTAAGGACGGCTACATCGCAACCGATGGGTGTCAACTGATATTGATGGTCCTGCAAGGAATGGCTGGTCCTAGGATTGAGGGATAAGGTGATTGGAGGGAGAAGATCAATCAACCCAAGCGCAACAAAAATGGCCAGTGGTTACCGGAATCCATCGCACTAGATTGAGGGTACGGAAAGGATTGAGGGAAACGAGGCGATTGGAGGGTGGGGTAAAAGCACTAGGAGTCTGTCGGACTTACAGCATGGCATTTATAGCCAGAGCATAGTCCGTCAAACACGAATAACCAGTTGAAATAGTTGAGTTATGTGTCAATTTAGCCTTTTCTTTTGGTCGCTACTGTTGTATATTTGCCTGCAATATCAATAAGTTGGATGTTGGAGGCGCCATGCAGCCAAAGTTTGTCGAAGTTGATCGAGAGACATTGTATCTTCTCCCACCGTCATTGCAGGACTGGTTGCCCACAGGGCACCTGGCCAGATTTGTGGTCGAGATTGTTGAGCAGCTCGACCTGCGCTCTTTGAAAGCATCCTATGCTGGTCGCGGTTCACAGCCATACAACCCGCAGATGCTGGTTGCGCTTTTGTTCTATGGCTATGCCACTGGAGTATTTTCCAGCCGGAAACTGGAGCGCAGTACTTACGACTCCGTGGCGTTTCGGTACATCGCGGTAAACACCCATCCGGATCATGACACCATTGCCGCCTTCCGCCGCCGGTTCCTGCCACAGCTTGGTGAGCTGTTTGCCCAGATCCTGCTGATCGCCCACCAGATGAACGTATTGAAGCTGGGCAGTGTCAGCCTGGACGGTAGCAAGGTCAAGGCGAACGCTTCCAAGCATAAGGCGTTCAGCTATGAGCATGCCTGTAAGCTGGAAAAGCAGATCAAGGCCGAAGTTGCCGAACTGCTCAAGAAGGCCGAAGCAGCTGATCGAGCGGACATCCCCGACGGCATGAGCATTCCCGAAGAACTGGAGCGTCGGGAAAAGCGTCTGGCCGCAATTGCCGCGGCCAAAGCCGAAATCGAGCGCCGTGCCGCCGAACGTCATGCCCGCGAGCAGGAAGCGTATGAGAAGAAGCTTGCTGAGCGGGTTAAGAAAGAACAGGCAACTGGCAAAAAGCCCAAAGGCAAAGAATCCAAGCCGCCCAAGTCTGGCCCAACCGCCAAGGATCAGGTCAACCTGACTGACGAAGAATCGCGGATCATGCCGACCTCCGGTGGCGGTTTCGAACAAACCGACAACGTACAGGCAGGCGTAGACACAGCATCAAAGCTCATAGTTACGACTCACGTCACTCAGCACCCCAATGACAAACAGGAGCTGGTGCCGACCCTGGAGAGCCTGGCGGCGTTGCCAGAAGAGCTTGGCTAGGCAACCGAACTGATAGCCGACAGCGGCTACTTCAGTGAAACAAACGTCACCGCCAGCGAAGACAAGGGGATAACGCCGTATATTGCCATCGATCGGCAGCAGCATAATCAACCATTGGGGGAGCGATTCAAAGAACCGCCGCCGCTACCAGACGATGCCGATTCCATGGCCAGGATGAAGCATCGGTTACAGACGCCAGCCGGCAAGAAAATCTACGCCCAGCGCAAAGTCACCTCCGAACCGGTCTTTGGCATCATAAAGGTGGTCATGGGGTTCAGAAGCTTCCTGCTACGGGGCTTCGATGCAGTAAAAGGCGAATGGAACCTCGTCTGCATGGCTTACAACATCAAGAAGCTCCATGCATTGACCAGATAGGTTGAGAAAGAGCAGAAAATAACCGGAAATGACCTCGGTTCACCGCTGATGTGCCTGAATAAATCAGGGGCCCAGCAGTCACAATAAAACGATGCGGAACTTTTTCAAATCGGACTGACCATCTAAGTAGGTGGCCTTCGGTCAAGTCCGACAGACTCCTAGGAACAGCAAAAGCCCCGCCCTCAGAGAAGAGAGCGGGGCTTTTGGATAAAACTCCCGGCGGCGACCTACTTTC
>NZ_JAHDIW010000019.1:0-60185 GCF_018531165.1 Geobacter grbiciae
GCCTACTTCCTTCTGAAAGTCCACCAGCACTGCGGACTCCTCAACCAAAGGCGCTTCAACTAAAAAACGAAAGACTCCAAAAAACAAATATGTCCTCGATGAGGAAAGAAGGTTCCAAAGGCAGTTGGTGGCAGCTTGGGCGGCGATAATTGTCGCTCTTCTTACTGGTTTATATGGCGTTTACAACAATAGCCAAAATAGCAAAACCCAGGAGTTACAACTCAAAACGCAAATTGAGGAAAACAGGAAAATTGCAGATTCTATCATCAAGAAAATAGATGCAATGGAAGCGTCTAAGATTGATTATCGACCGGTTTTCAAAGAGATATCTAAAGAGCTGCAACGGAAATGAAACGTTCAACCAGCGCCAAGACCGGCCCAAAAGCAGGCCGGTCAGGCTTTTGGCGTTACAGTAACGGAGGTTTCCTATGCCTGAAATGACCTACCGCGATGCCCTGAACATGGCCCTGAAGGAAGAGATGCGGCGCGACCCGTCCGTGGTTGCCTGGGGTGAGGACGTGGCCCTGTACGAGGGCTCCTTCAAGGTGACCAGGGGGCTTCTGGCCGAGTTCGGCGAGGAGCGGGTGAAGGATACCCCCATCTCCGAGAACACCATCATCGGCGTCTCCATCGGCGCGGCCATGGGTGGCTTGAGGCCCGTGGCGGAGCTGATGACGGTGAACTTTGCCCTCCTGGCCATGGACCAGATCGTGAACCACATGGCAAAGATCCGCTCCATGTTCGGGGGGCAGACCCGCCTCCCCATGGTGGTCCGTGCCCCCGGGGGCGGGGGGAGCCAGCTGGGGGCCCAGCACTCCCAGAGCCTGGAGACCTACTTCATGCACTGCCCCGGCATCCACGTTGCGGTGCCGGCCACGCCTGCCGACGCCCGGGGGCTTCTGAAGGCCTCCATCCGCGACAACAACCCGGTGATGTTCCTGGAGCACGAGCTCCTCTACAACAGCAAGGGGGAGGTGCCCGACGACCCGGAGTTCCTGGTCCCCCTGGGGAAGGCCGAGGTGAAGCGGGAGGGGAAGGATGCCACCATCGTCGCCTATTCGCGCATGACCATCCTGGCGCTGCAGGCGGCGGCGGAACTGGAGAAGGAGGGTATCTCCTGCGAGGTGGTGGACCTGCGGACCCTCTCGCCCCTGGACACGGAGACCTTCGTCGCCTCCGTGAAAAAGACCGGCCGGGCAGTGGTGGTGGAGGAGTGCTGGCGCGCCGCCGGCCTGGGGGGGCACCTGGCCTCCATAATCGCCGAGGAGTGCTTCGACCGGCTCCTGGCGCCGGTGCGGCGGGTGTCGGGGCTCGACGTCCCCATGCCTTACTCGCGCAAGATCGAGAAGCTCTGCATCCCGCAGGTTGAGACCATTGCCGCGGCTGTGCGGGATGTCCTGAGTCAGAAATACTGATAAATAAGGATAAGGAGGCACGGATGCCAACCGATATCACCATGCCCAAACTCTCGGATACCATGACCGAAGGCCGCCTCGTTTCCTGGAAGAAGAGCGTGGGCGAGCGAGTGGAGCGGGGGGAGATCATCGCCGAGGTGGAGACCGACAAGGCCACCATGGAGCTGGAGGCGTTCGCCTCGGGAACCCTCGCCGAGCAGCGGGTGAAACCGGGGGAGCTGGTGGCCGTGGGGACGGTGATCGGCGTCATCGGCGCGGGCGGGGAGATTCCCCCAGTCGCCCCGGAGAAGCCGACGCCATCGCCGGAGGAGCCCAAGCCATCGCCGGAGGAGTCGAAGCCGTCGCCGCAGAAAGCCGAACCGCAGCCGACGCCGGAAGCAACCCCTGCCGCTCCGGCGGGTGACGTGCCGGAGCGGGTCATGGAGCTTCCCGAGGAGAAGGCGTCCGCACCGGCCCCGCCGGAAGCGGAACGCGGCGAGGGTGAGCGGGCTGCCCCCGTGGTTAGGCGGATGGCGCGGGAGCGGGGGATCGACCTGAGCCTCGTGACCGGCAGCGGCCCCGAGGGGAGGATTCTCCAGGAGGATCTGGAGCGGTACCTGACGGAGAAACCGAAACCGGAGAGTGCTGTCGCCGCCGGCGAGGGGAGCGAGGGCGAACCCCTGTCGCGGATGCGGGGCGCCATTGCCCGCGTCACCAGCCAGGCGTGGCAGACCATCCCCCACTTCTACGAGACGGTGGAGATCGCCATGGAGGAGGGGGTTGAGATCGTCCGGGAGCTGAAGGGGAGCGGGAACGAGGTCACCTTTAACGATCTCGTGGTCAAGGCGGCGGCCATGGCCCTGGCAAAGTATCCGAGGCTGAACGCATCCTTCGCCGGCGACCGGATCGTCACCCACGGCGAGGTGAACATCGGGATCGCCGTGGCGGTGGACGACGGCCTCCTGGTGCCGGTGGTGAAGGGGTGCCAGGGGCTCGCCCTGAAGGAGATTGCCCTGGAAACGGTACGCCTCGCGGACCGGGCCCGCAGCGGCAGGATCAGCCAGGAGGAGATATCCGGCGGCACGTTCAGCATCTCGAACCTGGGGATGTTCGGCATCGATGAGTTCGCAGCGGTGATCTTCCCGCCCCAGGCGGCAATCCTGGCCGTGGGGAACGTGGCTGACCGCCCGGTGGTCCGGGACGGCCGGGTGGTGGCGGCGAAGACCATGCGGGTGACCCTCTCCTGTGACCACCGGATCGTTGACGGCGCCTATGTGGCCCAGTTCCTCGGGGAGTTCCGGCGCATCGTTGAAAAACCTGTCCTGATGTTGTTGCAATAATTGCAACTTTGTGGCATTTAGTTCACATCGCTTAGTGTAGTCCACGATGAACGGGGTGAACATGGCGGCGCCGATGCCTGATATGACCAGAGAGGGGACGACGCTTCAGAAGCTTGTTGCTGAAGTGTTGCGGTGTATCAACGATGCCGACCGGGACGGGGCAAGCCGGCTCGTGGACCAGTGGGCGGCAGTTCACGGCTATGGGGACGCCATTGCGGAGATCCTTGAGCCGGTTCTTCGGGCGGTGGGCGACCGGTGGGAGCGGGAGGCTATCTCCCTGGCCCAAAGCTTTGTGGCCGGGAAGGTGGCCGAGGATATCCTGAACAAGGCCCTGGCCGCCGCCCCGAAGGGGGTGTTCGGCGAGGTCAAGGGGCCGGTGGTGATCGGCAACATCGAGGACGATTATCATTCCCTTGGCCGCGGCATGGTCGGCACCTTCCTCCGGGCCGCCGGTTGGGCCGTGATCGACATGGGAAACGACGTGAGCCCTGCCGAATTCGTCGACCGGGCCGTGGAAGCGGGCGCGCGGGTTATCGGGGTCTCGGCCATGATGTTCGTCACTGCCCGGGGAATCCGCGGGGTGCGCGACGAGCTCGACCGGCGGGGACTCTCCGGCAAGATCATGCTTGCGGTGGGGGGGGCCGTTTTCAAGGTCCGTCCCGAGCTGGTGGCGGAGGTGGGGGGCGATGGCACGGCCGGCAGCGCCATGGATGCGCCTGTTCTCTTCAAATCCCTCTGGGAACGCTCGCTGGACGCCGGGGGAGAGCAATGACCGCCGCCGAGAGGATCATGGCCGTCTTCACCGGGGAAAAGCCTGATCGGCCTCCCTTTGCCCTGACCCTGAGTCTCTACGGCGCCCGGCTGATCAACGCCCCCCTGGCCCGCTACTATGCCGATCCGGCCCTCTACGCCCAAGGGCAGGTGCGGGTTGCCGAGCTCGTTTCCCCCGACGTCATCTTTGGCCCTTTTGCCCTGGCCCTGGAGGCGGAGGCATACGGCGCCGAACTCCTCTACCATTCCGACGGCCCCCCCATGGTCCGCCGGCATCCTTTCCGTTCCCCCCGCGACGCCGCATCCCTGTCGCCTCCCGCCATTGATACCTGCCCCGGCCTTGCCTATCTCCGTGGGAGCGTCCGGCGGCTGGCGGACCATTTTTGCGGGAGCGTTCCCCTGGCCGGGGTCCTCACCGCGCCGGTGGATCTGCCGGCCATGCTCATGGGGCTCGACGGATGGCTTGAAACCCTCCTCTTCGAGCCGGCGCTGGCGGAAACAGTGCTGGCGGCCGCCACGGAGCACTTTGCGGCCATGGTCGGGGCCCTGGCCGCGGCAGGTGCCGCCTGCATCGCCATCCCCCTCATGCTGGCAAATCCGACGCTCGTTACTCCCGCGGTCATTTCCCGCTCCATCGTCCCGCCGCTGGCACGGGCCTTCGCCCGAACCCCCATCCCCATCATCCTTCATCACGGGGGCAACCCGGCCATGCCGTTCTTGCCGCTTATGAAGGCCCTTCCCAATGTGGCGGGGTTCGTCATCGGCCCCGGCGACAGCTTCGCCGAGGCCCGCTCCATCGTGGGAGAGGAGAAGCTGCTCCTCGGCAACCTGAACGGGCCGGTCCTGAACCGGCTTACCCCGGAACAGGCAGGGGCGAGGGCCGCCGCGATCCTTGCCGACCGCCGGGATGACCCCCACTTTGTCCTGGCGTCGTCATCCGCGGACGTTCCCCTCGACACGCCGCTGGAAACGCTTCTTGCCGTGCGGGCCGCGGTCGAGGGCCACGGAGGCGGGCGGTGAGGGGCGAAGCCATGCCGGCCGATGTGCTGGTCGTCAGCTGCGGAATCTTCCGTGACGAGCTGGCGGCCCTCGGGCGGGCGGGGAAATTCCCCTGGCCCGTGAGGTTTCTGGATTCCATGCTCCACATGGAGCCGGAACGTCTGGAGCAGGCCCTGACGGCCCTTGTCCAATCCCTCGCCGGGCAGCGCATCGTGCTGCTCTTCGGCGACTGCCAGGCCCGGATGGATCTGCTTACGTCCCGCGAGGGGGTCTGCCGGGTGAAGGGGCACAACTGCTGCGAGCTGGTGCTGGGGAGGGAGGAATACCGGCGGTTGCGGAAAGAAGGGGCCTTTTTCCTGCTTCCCGAATGGACCGCGCGCTGGCGGGAAGTGTTCCGGGAGCGGCTTGGTTTCGTTACCCCGGAAAGCGCGCGGCTCTTCATGCAGGAGATGCACCGGCGCATCATCTATCTCGATACGGGAGTGGTGCCGGTGCCGACGGAAACCCTTGCGGAGATAGGGTGTTACGTCGGATTGCCGGTGGAGGTTAAGGCGGTTGCGCCCGATCGCCTGGCCGATGCCGTCAGGAAGGCGCTGGAGGGTTTCAATGAGTGACGACTCCTATCACAAGTCGTTGAATTTCCTCTTTGTGGAGTTGCTGGAGAATATCCTGCGGCTGGCGGAGAACCCGGGGGAGTGCGGCAGCTACATCACGGCGCAGATCCGCGAGCTGATCGGGGTGCGGATTGTGGCGCTGATGCAGTGCGTCCCGTCTTCCGCGCGGCCGGTGTATGAACTGGTGAGTGTCTGCCCCGGCCGGGCGCAAGGGGGGGAGCGCCCGGAATCCTTGCGGCGTCTTGCCGCACGAAGCCATGCCGTTCATGGGCCCGTTGTCTGGTCGTCCGGGGAGAGCCCGCCGGAGGCGAAGGAGCTTCTCGCCCCGGCGGAAGAATCCGACAGCCTGGTCTTCCCCCTCGATGCCGGCGGTGAAAGGGTCGGCGTCCTCATGCTGCTGGGGGTCATGGAGAGCACCGGCTTCGACACCATCTACGCCTCCCTGGCACGGCTTTCGGGCGTTCTGGCCCTCGTGCTCCGCAACAGTCTCCTCTACAAGGACCTGGAGCGGAAAGTGGCGGAGCGGACCGAGAAGCTGCTGTGGCAGGCGCGGGTGGACGCCGCCCTGGCCGAACTCTATCCCCCCCTCATCTCCACCTATGCCACGTTCAGGGACATAGCGCTCATCGTCCTGGAAAAGGCCAAGGAGTTGACCGGGAGCGACCACGGTTACGTGGGAATCGTCGAGTCGGAAACCGGCGTCATGCACTTGAATCTCACCACCGACATGATGGAGAGGAGTGACTATTTTGCCTCCTCGGGAGGGAAACTGTCGTTCATGCCCGATGCAACCGGGCACTATGGGGGATTGTGGGGGCACTCCCTCAACACGCGCAAACCGTTTTACACCAACGATCCGTCCTGCCATGGCGCCGCATCGGGGGTGCCGCAGGGGCATCTCACCGTTCATCGGTTCCTGTCGGTGCCGGTGGTATTCGGCCACGCCCTCGTCGCCCAGATTTCCCTCGCCAATCCGCCGCGCGATTACACGGACACGGACCTCGGCGCCATCTGCCGGATGTCGGAGTTTTTGGCCCTTGCCATCCAGCGGTTGCGGAGCGAGGAGGAGATCCGCCGGCTCAACACCGAACTGGAGCGGCGGGTCCATGAGCGGACGGCCCAGTTGGAGGCCAGCAACCGGGAACTGGAGAGTTTCTGCTATTCGGTATCCCATGACCTGCGGGCTCCGTTGCGTCATATCGAGGGATACAGCGCCATGCTAGTGGAAGATTACTGCCGGGAGATCAACGACGAGGCCCACGGTTACCTTGAGCGGATCAGAGGTGCTACCGCCAAGATGGAGCAGCTGATAGACGCGCTGCTGAACTTGTCGCGGCTGTCGCGGGAGCCCCTGAGGTGTGTTTCCCTCGACCTGTCGCAGATGGTACGCAAGGTGGCCGAGGATCTCGCACTGTCCGAACCTGCCCGCAGCGTGGCCTTCAGGATCGCCGAAGGGGTTCGGGTGCATGCCGATCCCGTGCTGATGGGGGTGGTCATGACCAACCTCCTTCACAATTCCTGGAAGTACACCGCCAACAAGGAGGATGCGCGGATCGAGTTCGGCACCGCCGAGGCAAACGGCGAGACGGTGTATTTCATCCGCGATAACGGCGCCGGGTTCGACATGCGGTACGTGGGGAAGCTCTTTGGCGCCTTCCAGCGGCTCCACTCCGCCGAAGAGTTCGAGGGGATCGGCATCGGGCTGACAACGGTGCAACGGGTCATCCATCGCCACGGTGGCATCATCTGGGCCGAGGGAAGGCCCGGGGAAGGTGCCTGCTTCTCATTCACCCTTGGCAGCGAAACTCCCCCTGTCCCGCCGAACGTTGCCGACCCGGCATGATGATTCGTGACCTGGGGGAGTTGGAGTTCGAGGCGGCGCTGGCCATTCAGGAAAAACTGGCGGCCGGGGTGGCTGCCGGCACGGCGCCGGAGACGCTTCTCCTGGTTGAGCATCCGCCGGTCTACACTATTGGTCGGGGCGGTTGCCGGGAAAATGTGCTCGACCCCGGAATCCGGGTGGTGGAAACCAACCGTGGCGGCGACGTGACGTTCCACGGGCCGGGGCAACTGGTCGGCTACCCCATCATCGACCTGGGGCGCCGGGGCCGCGACCTTCACCGCTACCTCCGTTTCCTCGAAGAACTACTCATCACTGTGGCGGCCGAATTCGGCGTCGCCGCCCGCCGCGAACCAGGCCGCACCGGCATCTGGACCGACGGGGGGAAGCTGGCTTCCATCGGCGTCGGCGTTCGACGCTGGGTGACGATGCACGGTTTCGCCCTCAACGTCGCCAACGAATTGGCCCCCTTCCGCTCCATCAACCCTTGTGGCATTGTTGCCTGCCCCATCACCTCTCTCTCCGCCATCCTCGGTCGCCCCGTCCCCCTGGGTGACGTCCGCCGTTCGGTGGCCGGGCAGTTTCCGTTCCTCCTCGACGAGCGGCTTCCTTTCCTTGAGACGGCTGAACCGGCCCCCTGACCTTACAAATCCTGAAGGCGTGGTATACTTATTCAATTCAAATGCAATGAATAAGGAGGCCCGTCATGCCACTCCCCAGCCAGAGGAAACTTCTTCCCGAGCAGCTCCGCTGGACCTGCGATCCCGGCCAGTTCGATTTCACCACCACCGACGACCTCCCCGAGCTGGAAGGAACCCTGGGGCAGGCCCGGGCGCTCGCTTCCATCGACTTCGGCCTCGACATCCGGGAGAGCGGCTTCAACCTCTTCCTGACCGGCGAGGCCGGCACCGGTCGCACCTCCACCATCAAGAATATCCTGAAGAAGAAGGCCAAGACCGAGCCGATCCCTTCCGACTGGGTCTATGTCAACAACTTCAAGAGCCCTGACCTCCCCATTGCCCTCGCGCTGCCGGCAGGGAAGGGGACCGAGCTTTCCCTGGACATGGATGAGCTGATCACCACGGTTCGCTCCATCATCCCCAAGGCCCTGGACAGCAAGGAGTACGAGAACAACAAGGCCACCATCGTCGAGGCATACCAGGAGAAGAACAACGAGCTGTTTGGGCAGCTGGAGGCCGAGGCCCAGGAGAAAGGGTTTGCCCTGCAGCGCACCGTCTCGGGGCTCGTCATGGTTCCCCAGAAGGAGGAGCGCAACTACACCCAGGAGGAGTACGAGGCCCTTAGCGACCAGGAGAAGGGGAAGCTGGAGGAGGGGGGGCAGGAACTGACCGAGAAGCTCAACGACGTGCTTCGCCAGGTGCGCGACAACGAGAAGCAGACCAAGGAGAGCCTCGCCCAGCTGGACCGGGACCTGGGCAATGCCTCGGTGGGGCACCACATCGATCCGCTCCGGGAGAAGTACGGTGAGTCCCCCAAGGTTCTGGAGTATCTGAACACCGTTCAGGAGGACATCATCGCCAACCTGGAGGACTTCAAGCCCCAGCAGCAGGTCCAGTCCCCTATTCCGGGGCTCAAGCTCCCCCGCCAGGAGCCCTCCTTCGAGCGCTACCAGGTGAACGTCTTCGTCGATAACCATGACGCCGAAGGGGCGCCGGTGGTCTTCGAACCAAACCCCACCTACAGCAACCTCTTCGGTCGCACCGAGCACATCATGCAGATGGGGGGAACGGCTACCACCAACTTCACCATGATCAAGCCGGGGGCGCTCCACAGGGCCAATAGCGGCTACCTCATCGTCGACGCCCGCGAGGTCCTCGTCAACCCCTACTCATGGGATGCGTTGAAACGCTGCATCCGTAGTGCCGAGATCAAGTTCGAAGACCCCCTGGAGCAGTACCGCTTCATCACCATCGTCTCTATGAAGCCTGAGGCAATACCCCTCCAGGCCAAGATCATCATGATCGGCTCGCCGTGGATCTACTACCTCCTCTACCACCTGGAGCCCGACTACCGGAAGTTCTTCAAGGTGAAGGTGGATTTCGACAGCCGCATCGCCCGCACCCCGGAGGTGCTGAAGGACTATGCCCTCTTCGTTTCCACCCACTGCAAGAACGAGAAGCTCCTCCCCTTCGACCGCAGCGGCGTGGCCGGGCTCATCGAGTATTCGGCCCGGCTGGTGGAGGACCAAGAGAAGCTCTCCTCCCAGTTTATGGAGATCGCCGACCTGATCCGCGAGGCGAGCTACTGGGCCGGCAAGGCGGGGGGGCAGACGGTCACCCATGCCCACGTGGCCACGGCCATCGAGCAGAAGATCTACCGGAGCAACCGGATCGAGGAGCGGATGCAGGAGCTCTTCGACGAGGGGACCATCCTGTCGGCCGTGGACGGCGAGATCGTGGGGCAGATCAACGGCCTGGGGGTGATGCAACTGGCTGACCACACCTTCGGCCGCCCCTCCCGGGTCACGGCGCGGGTCTGGCTTGGCCGGGCCGGCATGGTCAATATCGAGCGTGAGGTGAAGCTCTCCGGCCCCATCCACGACAAGGGGGTCCTGATCCTTACCGGCTACCTGGGCGGGAAGTTTGCCCACGACAAACCCCTTTCCTTCTCCGCCTCCATCTGCTTCGAGCAGAACTACGAAGGGGTGGAGGGGGACAGCGCCTCCTCCACGGAGCTTTACGGCCTCCTCTCCGCTTTCTCCGGCGTGCCGATCCGGCAGGGGATCGCCGTCACCGGCAGCGTGAACCAGCTCGGCATGGTGCAGCCCATCGGCGGGGTCAATTTCAAGATCGAGGGGTTCTACGCCGTCTGCAAGTCCAAGGGGCTCACCGGTGAGCAGGGGGTCATCATCCCGAAGACCAACGAGCGGCACCTCATGTTGAACGACGAGGTGGTCCAGGCGGTACAGGACGGAAAGTTCCACATCTGGAGCGTGGAGACCATCGACCAGGGGATCGAGATCCTCACCGGCGTTCCGGCCGGCGAGCGGCAGGAGGACGGGACCTGGCCGGAAGGGACCATCAACGGCTTGGTGGACAAAAGGCTTCGGGATATGCTGGAAAGCCTGAAGAAGTTCGGGGCGGACAAGGAGGAGAAGAAGGAGCTTCCCGCCGCTGCGACGAACGGAGGCCAGTGACCATGAAACGGATGCTGGCGAATCTTGACAGCATGCTGCAAACGGGCCGCCCGATGATCGGACGGCCCGTTTTGTTACCTGCGCGCTTGCATTCTCGGACCAGACCCGGCCCGCCGCCGGAGCAGCGCCGCGCCCAAGGCACGGGCCGCGCTGGCCATGCCGGCACCCTGCATCCCGGTGGGGAGCCCCAGGTCCACGGCGGAGCGCTGGATCAGGTCACGGACCGCTAGGGGCTGGTTGACGTCGCCGGTCCGAATCTCCGGGTAGGCCTCCAGGATGAGCGCCGCCACCCCCGCAATGAAGGGGCAGGCCATGGAGGTGCCGTCCCACGCGGCATAGCCGTCGGGAACGGTGGAGGGAATCGCCACACCCGGCGCGCAGACGGCGATCTCCGGCCCCCAGTTGGAAAAGGAGGCGAAGAAATGCCGGCCGTCCCGGCCGTAATAGTCGCTGATCTTCAGGGCGTGGGCGCTGTCGGACGGGAAGGTCCCGATGCGGCCTATGGCCGAAACGGCAATCACCTCCGGAAAGGCAGCCGGGTAGCCGACGGCGCCGCCGTCGTTACCCGCCGCCGCCACGCAGGTGATTCCCCGGCCGTGGGCCTCGGCCAGGACCAGGGCCACCTGCTCCGACGGCCAGGGACTTCCCAGGCTCATGCTGATGACGTCGATGTAGTTGTCGATGCACCAGTTGACCGCCTCCAGGAGGTCGCTGAACCTGCCACTGGGGAAGACCTTGAGGGAATAGACCTCCGCCCCCGGCGCCACTCCCCGTATTCCCACCCGGTTGTCGGCCCTGGCCGCCATGATGCCGGCGCAGTGGGTGCCGTGCCCCTTTTCGTCCACATTCCAGGCGGCCGGGTCCTGGCCGTCAAGGGTGTTGAAGCCGCCGCCGGCTGTCAGGTCTTCGTGGTCGGCGATCCCCGAATCGATCACCGCGATCTTGACCCCCTTGCCGGTGAACGCCTTGCTGATCCGGTCCACCCCCAGGGCCCCATGCCCCCAGGTGAAGCCCCCCCGGACCGGGAGTTTCTTCAGGGTCACCGTCAGCTCCTCCTTTGCCGAAACCGTGACCGACGGCACCAGGCGGGACCAGAACCCCTGCGAGGGCGAGGCGATGACGTAGGGGAGAAACCGCTCGTGGACGATCACCTTTGCCACCCCTTTGGCGTCGGTTTTTCCCCGGTAGCTCACCTCCTTGCCGGCGGCGATGACGGTGGCCTCGGCCACCGGCGTTCCGGCCTCGTCGGTCACCTTCACCCGCATGGTGACGGCGGGGCCCTTGGGGATGGCCGGCGGGAGGCCCGGCATGGGGTGGTAGAGCTCCAGTTCCCGGTCCTCCTCCACGATGAGGTCGGGGCGCCGTGAGGCGAGCTTCTCCGCCTCCTCGCGGGTCATCTCCAGCACCCGCTGCCCCCCCTTCAAGGCCCGGAGCGGCTTGGCCCCCGCCGCCGCGGCCAGGCTCTCCAGGGCGGTTTCAACCTCCCGCGGCACAACGGCGCCGCTGCGGCAACCCACCAGGTATCGTCTCTTCTCGGTCATGAAATGCTCCTTGAGTGTGAAGTTATTTTCTTCCTGTCTTGCACCGGCACCGCCAGGCTCAGGTACCGCTCCTCCTCGGCCGCCATGAAACCCAGGGCCACCATGTCGTCGAGGAACTCCCGCACGTCCCGTTCGCGGATGGCAACGGAGGGGAAGCGCTCACGCATCATTGCCACAAGATCGGTCACGGGGCGGATAACGCTGCAGGCCGCGTAAAGCTCCCGCTGGGGCCCTGTCAGCGTCACCTGCCGGTGCATGGCGCCGGGACGGCCGTCGGTGATACGCAGGGTGTCGGTGCTGGGCGCTTCGGCCGAGAGAACCGCACCGGCGGCGTGGGCTTCCTGCCAGTGGGTCACCGCGGCGGAAAAGGGCTTCTCCATGTCCGGTGGCGCCACGTCGGGCCGGTAGTCGAAGTCGAAGAAGTAGGCGATGTTGGCCAGGGCGCCATCGTCCACCGGGTAGAGGTGGCGGTAGAAGGGCTTCGGGCGGACGTTGAGGATGCCGTGGCGCTCCGCCTCGTCGAAATAGGGGCTGAAACGCTGGAGACAGAAGCGCGAAAAGCCGCTGGGGGGCGGCAGGTGATGCACCCGCTCCATGAGGGAGATCATCTGCCGGTAGTCCTCTTCCTGCTCTCCCGGGAAGCCGGTGAGAAAGTTCCAGATGGGATGGACGCCGAATTCGGCGCAATCCCTCAGTAGCTGGATGTTGCGGAGCGCCGTCACCCCCTTGCGCATCAGCTTCAGCACATGGGTGGAGAGGCTTTCGATGCCGGGCTGGATCCAGAGGACCCCGGCCCGGTGCAGCTCCCGCACCTGTTCCCGGGAGAGGTTGGCCTTGGTCTCGTAGAAGATACCCACTGGCAGGGCCATCTCCCGCAGTTTCGGCAGGAGCCCCTCGAAGTAGTCCATGGCGAAGATGCTGTCCACCATGGTCACCTGGCCGATGCCGTGGGGCTTCATGTATCGCCCGTGGAGGTCCCGCAGTTCCGCCGCCGTCCGGTCGGGGCTTTTGCGGCGGAAATGGATTGTCTCGGCGTTCAGGCCGCAGAAGGTGCACTTGGACTTTTCGCCCCACCAGCACCCCCGGGAGCTCTCCATGGGGATGCCGCCCCCCTGGTTGGCGAGGGCTGGCAACCGCCACTGGCGGAGCTGGGCGAACCAGTCGTCGTAGTCGGGAGGGGGAATGGTGTCCAGATCCTCCGCCAGCCGCGGCGGGCCGGTGGCTACCGACTGGTCTCCGTCCCGCCAGACAATCCCCGGTATGTCACCCACTTGCGCCCCCGCGAAAATCCGGCGTACCAGGAGCGGGAAGCTCAGGTCGGCTTCGCCGGAGCAGACGTAATCGATCCACGGGAACTGCCGGTGGAGCTCCACCCCCATGGCGCCGTCGCAGTTGGCCCCGCCGAAGATGACGGCGATATCCGGGTAGTGTTCCTTCACCCGCAGGGCTAGGGCCAGGGACGCCAGGTTCTGCTCGAAGACGCTGGTGAAGGCGACTATCCGGTACTCTTTCCACGGGATGTCGGCGAGACAGGCATCCAGGAACGGGACGGCCAGTTCCCGGACGGCCCGGAACCGCTCCGCCGAGTACCCCGGCTCCTGCCGGAACCGCCCCGCCGCCAGCAGCTCATCGTCGACGCCGGGAAGGAGCCGGCCGAAGAGGGGGCGGGCGAA
This sequence comes from Geobacter grbiciae, assembly GCF_018531165.1. Lineage (NCBI taxonomy): Bacteria > Pseudomonadati > Thermodesulfobacteriota > Desulfuromonadia > Geobacterales > Geobacteraceae > Geobacter > Geobacter grbiciae. The sequence goes on from NZ_JAHDIW010000019.1 coordinate 13,330, forward strand.
GCACCACTCGCCAATGAGGGTGTCGCCGTCGTCCCCCAGGTAGTCGCAGATCTTCTCGTAGGTTTCGATCCCCGCCAGGGCGGCGAAACGGAGGTTCAGGTAGCGGATGTCGCACCCGATCCCCTCGCGGCCGAGGATCGACTTCAAGGTGCTGATCCCCGGCGCGGGCCGCTTCACGGAGTAGAAGGGCATGGCGATCAGGAGCACCTTCCCGGGCGGCGCGGTGGCCTCGGTCATGGCAGTCACCTCAGGAGGCCGGGATCGCCAGGCTCAGGTAGCGGGAGTTCTCGCTGACCATGTAGTCCAGCGCCACCATCTCCTCCAGGAAGTCCCGCACGTCCCGCTCCCGCACGGGCGAACGGCTGAAGGTCTCCCGGGTGAAGCCGTAGATGGACGAGAAGTCCCGGGCGCTGCCGCAGAACTCGTAGATCGCCTTGTGGGAGCCCTCAAGGTGCATCAGCAGCTGGCGCGCGGTAGAGCGGGTGTCGCGGATCACCAGGTCAGCCGTCGACTCGGCCCTGCTCTCCAGGTTCTCGCCCCGCTCGGCGCACTGGCGCCAGAACTCCACCGCCTGCTCCAGCTCCTTGTCCCAGCCCGGGGGCGGGGCAACCTTCTCGTCGAACTGGAAGTCGAAGAAGTAGGCCAGGTTGGCGATGCTCTCCTCCCCGAAGGGGTAGATGAACCGGTACGACTCCTCCGGCGTGATGCTGGCGATACCGAAATCCTTGGGGTTGTTGAAGTAGGGGCTGAAGCGCTGCATGCAGAGGGGGATGAACCCCTCCGGCGGCGCCAGGTGGGTGATCTTGTAGATCAGGTCGATCATCTGCCGGTAGTCCTCGGGCTGCTCGCCGGGGGAGCGGTAGATGATGTTCCAGGTGGGGTAGACGCCGAACTGCTTGGAGTGCTTCAGGAGCTGCACGTTCTGGAGCGCCGTCACCCCCTTCTCCATCAGCTTCAGGATGCGGGTGTTGAGGCTCTCGATGCCGGGCTGGATCCAGGCGATGTTGGCCTCAGCCAGCATCCGCACCTGCTCCTCGTTCAGGTTCGCCTTCACCTCGTAGAAGAGCTTCACCGGCAGCTGGAGCTGTTTCAGCTCCGGCAGGAGATCCTTGAAGAAGTCCATGGAGAGGACGTTGTCCACCATGGAGATCAGCTTGAGATTGTGGGGCACCGCGTAGGTGTCGATCAGGTGGAGGAGCTCGTCCACGATCCGCTCCTTCGACTTGCAGCGGTAGCGGATCGCCTTGCCGTTCAGCCCGCAGAATTTGCACTGGGACTTGGCCCCCCACCAGCAGCCCCGGGACGACTCCATGTGGATCTCATAGCAGGCCTCCGGCGGCAGGGCCGACTGGTCCATCTGCCGGAAGTAGTCGCTGTAGTCGGGGACCGGTACGGTGTCAAGGTTCTCCACCACCCGGGCGCCGTGGGCCATGACCGACTCGCCTCCGTGGCGGGTCACCACGCCGGGAATCGAATCCACCGGTTCTCCCTTTGCCAGCCGCTTCACCAGCTCCGGAAAGGTCTCGTCGGCCTCGCCGGAGCAGACGTAGTCGATCTCCGGGAAGCGGCGGTGGAGCTCCACCCCCATTTCCCGTTCGCAGTTGGCCCCCCCGAGGATGATGGTCTTCTCCGGGTACCGCTTCTTGATGGCCCGTGCCAGGGTGAGGGAGGAGAGGTTCTGCTCGAACATGCTGGTGAAGCCGATGATGTCGTAGTCATCCCAGGCCACTTCCGCCAGGCAGCGGTCGATGAATGGCCCGATCTGCGCGCCCACCGCGAAGAGCCGGTCGAAGGAGGCATCCACCGGCCCCTTGTAGACCTTCTGCAGGTAGCGGCGGTACTCCTCGTCAGGGGGGAGGATGCTGCCGAAGTATTCCTTGGCGAAGAGCCGCTCGCCGAAGATGTAACGGGGGTAGATGGCGATGTCCTCGTAGGTTTCCAAGCCGATCATCTGGGCGAAGAGGATGTTGAAGTACCGGATGTGGCAGGGGATCCCCTCGGCTTCGAGCCGCGGTTTCAGGAGGCTCACGCCGATGGCGGGCCACTTGGTGGAGGCGAAGGGCATGGAAATGAGCAGTACGTTCTTCATGGGTTCTCCGTAGGCTAGGGGTGGGAGGGGGTGGAATCCCCCCTCCCGTTGTCGGTTACCGTTGGCTGTGTGGTTTTACCAGAATATCGGCCGTGTCAGCGGCCGCGTCCACGGAAACACCCCTGGCCTGATGATGGGGTACACCGCTGTCATGCCTCCCTGCGGAGTCACCGGCGTAAAGGGGCGGTCCATGGGGCGGGTCAAGGGCCTCTCGATGGGACGGGTTATTGGTCGTTCGATGGGACGGGTTATGGGGCGCTCGATCGGTCTGGTGATGGGGCGCTGAACAGGCCTGGTGATGGGCCGTTCGATGGGGCGGGTTATCGGCCGTTCAATGGGACGGGTCACCGGACGGTCAATAGGTCTGGTAATGGGCCTGGTAATCGGCCGTTCGATGGGCCGAGTCACCGGGCGGTCAATGGGCCGTGTTATGGGGCGCTCGACGGGCCTGGTGATGGGACGCTCGATGGGTCTGGTGATCGGCCTTGGGAGGGGGAGTGCCGCTGCGTATCCCCCTTGAGGAGTGGGTTGGGTAAAAGGCCGGTCCATGGGGCGGGTCAAGGGCCTCTCGATGGGACGGGTTATCGGCCGTTCGATGGGGCGCGTTATGGGGCGCTCGATCGGCCTGGTGATGGGGCGCTGGACAGGCCGCGTTATGGGCCGCTCAATGGGTCGCGTAATCGGCCGTTCAATGGGCCTGGTGATGGGCCGCTCGATGGGCCGGGTTACCGGACGGTCAATGGGTCTGGTAATCGGTCTCTCGATGGGCCTGGTGATAGGCCGCTCAATGGGACGGGTGATTGGTCGTTCGATGGGCCTGGTGATCGGCCTGAGGATCGGAGAGGGAGGCGTTGGGAGCCCTGCCGCTTCCGTGCCGTACCCGCTTTCATAACCGCCGTAGCCGCCCAGTGACGCCTCGTAGTCGGCCATCCCCTGGTAGTAGGCATCGGCGTAGGGGTCTGATGTCTCCTCGTACCCGCCGTAACCGCTGAGCGCTGCCTCGTAGTCGGCCATCCCCTGATAGTAGGCATCGGCATAGGGATCTGATGTCTCCTCGTACCCGCCGTAACCGCCGAGCGCCGCCTCGTAGTCGGCCATCCCCTGGTAATAGGCCTGGGTCACCGGGTCATCCCCGCCTTCCTCCGCGCCATAGCCCAATGACGCCTCGTAGTCGGCCATCCCCTGGTAGTAGGCCTGGGTCACGGGATCGTCCCCGCCTCCCTCCGCGCCATAGCCCAATGACGCCTCATAGTCGGCCATCCCCTGGTAGTATGCCTGGGTGACCGGATCATCGCCGCCTTCCTGGGCGCTTCCGCCGCCGGACAATGATGCCTCATAGTCGGCCATCCCCTGGTAGTAGGCGTGGGTAATCGGATCATCGCCGCAACCGCAGCAGCATCCGCCGGCTGCCGCTGCCGCGTCGGCCATCCCCTGCTGATATGCCTGCTCTTCCGGTGTTGCGCCGTATCCCTGCTGTTCGTTTGGATTCATCGTTCAGGTCCTCCCTTTCATGGTGGCAATTCGCCAAGTCTCGTTATTATCAATCGGTGCGAGGTGTTCGTGTGCAGGTATCCCTCCTTTCGCACATCGTTGTAGTGGTCAGGTTACGGTAGTACCTCTATGTCCAGCGTGTTCGAGACGTACTCTCCGCGGGGGACCTCTTTGAGTAACCGTTTGATCTCGTCGTCCCGGGGGACGTTTAGCCTGCCGAGCCATTCCTCCTCGACGCCGGTGGTGTCTATGGTGAGGCTTACCCGATAGCTCCCCGGCGTCGCGGGGCGGAAGTTGAGGAAGGCTGCCAGGGGGAGAAAGGCTGCTCCGTTGGAGGTCATGCGGGGATCAAACCCCTCGCCCGGCATCAGCAAGCGCATGTCCTGGGGATGGATCTGCGCCACGGTGCCGCACCAGAAGACGCTGCCGGGTTCTTCGCCGGCGTTCGGTCCATTGATCACCGGACGGTATTTGGGGAAACGGAACCCGGCCTCGGAGCCGTCCAGAACCCCCGCCATCCGAAGCGGGCGGTCGGAGACATTTCGGACCTCCACGGAGATGGCGACCGGCTCCCCCACCCGGCAGGGGGTGGCGGGGCCGGTCAGTATGACGGCGAGGGGAGGGGCGGGCATCCGGCTCTCACTCCTCGAGGGCCGCGTCGGCTTCGGCCGTGATCTGCTGCAGCACGGCTGGCTTCAGCCCCTTCTTCGTGAAGGTGTCCACCATCCGGTCGCGGGTATCCTTCGCGTTTTTCTCCTTGCCGGCCGTTCTGTACGCCTTGATCAGCGCCCGGAACGACTGGTTGAGGGTGATGTTGTCGACCCCGACACCGGCCTCGCTGGCATCGGCCACCGCCGTCAGCAATCGGGCGCTCTGGTCCGCCTCCGGCTTGCGGACGGTGAGCTTCTTGTCAGCGGTGATGGTCTTGAAGGCCCGCCCCGCATTGATTCCCCGGACCAGCCGGGCGTAAACCGCCAGTTTGTGCTTGCCGTGCTTGTCGATCACCAGGTCGAAGGCGTCGTTTCCCGCACGGAGTTCATCGGCGTCGGAACCGAGCAGGCTCAGCAGCGTCCCCTGCTCGTTGCCGAAGAAGAGATCGGCCACTTCCTCGTCGGCGGCCGCATGGGGTGAGCGAACCCGCAGGGTCAGGGTGTCGGAGACGATCTCCGAGCCGTCGGGGGCCCGATAGGTCGCCCGCAGATGGTAGAAACCGGGCTGGTCGAAGTAAAAGCCCCCTTTGCCGAAGCCGATGTAGGCGCTTTCGTAGACGGTTGGCCTGGAGGCGTCGAGTTTCACCGGCGGCGAGAAATCGCAGTGCTCGATGAGGGGCTCGTAGGCCACCACCTGCCCATTGGGTTTGCGGATGCCGATCCGGACGTACCCCAGGCTGGGGTGGAGCTGTGCGTGGGCCATCCGGCCGCTCAGGTCCGTTGCCTTCAGCTTGATCTCCACCACCACCGGCTCGCCGAACAGGAAGCTCGCCGGCGCCTCCAGGGCCAGCTTCAGCCCCGACTGGTCCATGAGCGGCTGGGCGAAGGCCTGTTCATTCTGGAGCGCCTCCAGGGCCGAGCCGACGGTGAAGTTGTTCCCCCCCATGATGATGGCGTTGCGGTAGGCGTGGCGCAGGTGGACCACTTCGGGGTCGTCGAAGATGAAGCCGAAGGCGTTCCAGAAGGCCGGCTCGCCACCCGGCGGGTAGAGGTGGGGGTAGTTCATCCACGACAGGGCGTTGGGCCGGTTCGCCACCGCCGGCACGGCATCGGACTTGCCGAAGGAATGGAGCAGGTTGAAGGTGTGTCCCAGTTCGTGAACCGCCGCGAAGAGCTGCAGCCGCTGCTTCTGGGCCGTGGCGCCGCCAAGCCCCTTGTAGAAGGTTGCTGCACCCTGGCGCTGTTTTCCCTGTTGGTCGAACATGATTCCCAGGAGGCCGGGATTCTCGTGCTCGTAGGCGTGGAACAGCCAGGCCTTCCACTGGGGGATGTCATGCCAGAGGGAGAAGTGCTTCACCATGGAGGCGTGGAGCTCGCTGTCGCTCCATTTGAGATTTGTTCCGGCCTCGGCGGTGGGGATGGTGTCGGTGGTGCCGGCAGCGACCATCTCGACCCCGGCCTCGGCGTAGGCGCCTGCAACGGAAAGGGTCCGGGCCGCGCCGCCGGCGGGGAGCGAGCCGGTGTTGTAGGAGCTGAAGGGAGTCACACCCTGCTCGTTGTCCTGCTCCAGTTGCACGGAGCGGAAGTAGATCGACTCGAACGCGCAGACGTATGTTGCCCCTTTGGCCCCTCCCGTGCTGAAGAAGGTCAGGGTCGCGTTGGCCATGGGCTGGAAGATGGTGGTGCGGGAGATCACCACCTGCATCACCGGGTAGGATGTGCCGTAGGAGTAGCTGCCGGTGCCGGTGATGGTCACGGTGGTGGTCGAGACGCTGACCGTGGGGGAGGAGACGACGAAGCTGCCGAAGTAGCTGACCGTGGCGCCGCTCACCTGGTAGAAGTCGCCGCTCACCCGGTTCATGGGGCGGGTGCGATCCACATCCACGCGCAGTTCCAGTATCCACGGCGCTCCACTGCTCCGGTAGCGGCCGCTCACCGGCCGCTTGCGGAGGATGGGGGGAGGGATCGGGCCGGGAACCACCGGGCCCACGGGAAGCCCTCCCGGCCGCGAGGTGGGTTGGTTCCACTGCTCCATCGTTTCGGGATAACAACATGCATCGGGTGAGGCCGGGTCGTAGTTGCACATGGGCTTACCTCCTCAGGGTGCGGTTGCAGGGCGTCTAACGGGACGCCGTACCGTAAACGGAACGGAAGATTCAGGATGCAGGGGGGCGTGAGCGCAGAGGCGCCGCCAATCTTGAATCGTTAAATAACGATGAAAAATGTTGAGCGGTTCGGACTGGTAGGTACCTGTACCGGAAAAGGGAACGGGTGACGCTGAAGCCGGTGACGCCCTCCTGGCGTAACACGTACTGCGGTGCTCCTGGTCGAGGACTCCTCCTGAGCCATTAAATAGGGGTATCGCGGTGGGGACGGATCGTTTTGATCTACTCTAGCAGAGGCCGTGTTCTGCGCAAGGAGAGGGAGTAATTTTTTCGAGGGGTTGAGCGCAGGTTGTTCTCGCAATCCTTTGCTTTGCTTGACTTTTCGGCGAATGTTGATATTAATTTATTGAAATTTGGCAAGGTGAAGTTTTTTTACTACATGACAGGACATGAAAGGGGGAGGTATGCAGCAGAAGGTATCGCGTTGGATTGTTTCTCTGATGGCAGTGGTGGCGTTGGCAGTTTCGGTGCCGGCCTTGGCGGCTCCGAAGGCCAGAGATGTGAAAGCCGTGGCCACAGGTACGGTTGATCTCAATACCGCAACCCAGGCGGAGCTGGAGAAGCTGCCGGGAGTTGGCGCCGCAACGGCCAAGAAGATCATGGCCGGCCGTCCCTACGCCTCGACATCTGAGCTTTCAACAAAGGCAAAGCTGCCGGCCAAGACGGTGGAGAAGATCTCCCCACTCGTCACTGTTGGTGGTGGCGCAAAAGCGGCAAAACCGGCGATGCCGGCTGCGCCCAAGCCCACCATGACCGTGCCAGCCGCCAAGACCCCGGCGATGCCCAAGGCCGCTGCTCCCGCCAAAGTCGCTGTCCCTCCCGTCGGCAGGGGGATGGTCTGGGTGAACCCCGATTCCAAGGTCTATCACAAGGAAGGGAGCCGCTGGTATGGCAAGACCAAGAAGGGTAGCTACATGACCGAGTCCGAGGCCATCAAGGCGGGCTACCGGGCGCCAAAGCAGGGTGGCAAGGAACAATAACCCGCTCGAGGCTTTGGATTTCTCCATCACGGACAGAGGAGGATTATCATGGGACTGCTTGACGAGTTGGTTAGCAAGGCGACGGGAATGCTGGGCGGCGGTCAGGGAGAGGGACAGGAGGGGTTGCTCGGCGGTGTGATGGAGATGCTCGGCGGCCAGGGGGGACTGGGCGGCCTTGTCCAGAACTTCAAGGACAAGGGGCTCGGTGACATCATCTCCTCGTGGGTCAGTACGGGTCAGAACCTCCCCATCAACGCCGACCAGATCAAGGAAGGGCTCGGGAGCGAGACTATCCAGAACCTGGCCGCCAAAGTGGGGATCTCCCCGGACGACCTGAGCTCGAAGCTCTCCGAGCTCCTTCCCGGCGTCGTCGACAAGCTCACCCCCGACGGGCAAATCCCCGAAGGGGGGCTCCTGGAGAAGGGGTTGGAGTTCCTGAAGGGGAAGCTGGGGTAGGGTAAACATCACCGAGGTTGGAACGGAAAGGGGGGACGATGCGGCGCATCGTCCCCCCTTTTTGTGCATGGCGCACTCCGTTTCACGGAAGGGATGTCGGGGTAGCGCCTGTCGTGAATTGCCACTGGGATGTAGTGGCCATTGAGTTGCCGGCCAGGTCTGTCACCCTGATGGAGACCGTGTAGGTAGTGTTGGCTGTCAGCAGGGTCGTTGGTTTCATGGTGACGGTGTTGGTGGTGTAGTCGATGTCCACCTTCGTTGGGTAACCGTTAATGGAGCCGTAGTAGAATGGGGCTATCGGTTCATTGAACGAGACGGATATTGGCGTATTGCGGGGCACGTCGGTGGAGCCGTCCAAGGGAAATTCTGATCCGGGACTCATGATTGGTGCTTCAGTGTCCTTGGCGGGAGGTGGTCTAGTAGTGAAATTCCAGGGGGGAAGTGCTGTCATGTTGTTACCGACCAGATCTGTCGCTGTTGTAGCGATGGTGACTGTATAGGAGGTAGAATAGTCAAGGAGAGTGTCCGGTGTAAAGACCGCCGTATCACCGATGAAGCTGAAAGTTCCGGAAATTTTCTTGGTCGGGTCCGCGGTCGGGGTCAGCGAGAACGCAGCTTTTACGGAGTCGGTATTCATCGGTTCACTGAAGGTTATGGCGATGGTTGAGTTGATGCCGACGCCGGACCCGGTCGGTGCAACGGACTGGACAGTTGGCGGCGTGGTGTCCGGCCCTATGCCGGTTGTGAACGTCCAGGCATGATCGCTTCCCAGGCTGTTTCCCGCCATGTCCTTGGCAGTGGCGGCGATGGTGGCGGTATATGGTGTGTTACCGTTGAGGGCAGGGGGGGTGAACGTTGCCGTGGTGCCGTTATAGCTGAAGGTGCAAGGAATAGTGGTTGAACCTGTGGCCAATGAAAAGGCGGCTTTCACAGAGTCCTGATTCATCGGTTCGCTGAAGGTGATGATGATGGGGGAGGTGGTCCCCACGTTGGTGTCACCGTTGGCTGGCAGGGTCTGGGATATTTCGGGCCGAATGAGATCGATGGTGGTGACTCCTCCCCCACCCCCTCCGCTCCCGCATCCGACGACTAAAGCGCAAAGAACGATTGCGGCGAAAAACAGCTTAATAAACCCCTTCATCACTACTCCTCCTCCCTTGCATCTTGCGGTCTAATCTCCAATACTACCGGTTACATCGTCGATCCAACAAAGTAAGTATTGAATAATATTAATTGACATTCTTTTCCCGTCAAGGAGCTGAGGCGAAAAACAGGATCGCTGAGAAGAAAAAGGCCACCCACGTGGGCGGCCTTTTCTTCGGTTGCAGTGTAACGGAAGGGGCTATTTGACATCACTCGTCGGCTTCGGACCTTGTTTCACCCGGTTTTTCCGCTTTTCCCACCGCTCCTTGGCCTTTTTCCGCATGTCATCGGCTTTCTGGCGCTGTTCGGCGGTTAGCTGCTCACCGATTCTTGCGTGATACTTGTCGCGCATCTCCTGCATCTTTTCACGCTTCTGGACGCGGGTGAGGGTGGTGTCGTTGCGGATGGCCTGCATCTCCTGTATTTCCTCCTGGAGAATCGGCCTGATCTTCTCCTTCTGCTCGGCGCTGAGCCCGAGGTTTGCCTCCATTCGTTGGAGCATCCGTTCCGGGTCCATTTTCCGCATCTTGCCCGCGCCCCTCTTGGGCCCTGTCCCCGCTCCCGTTCCCGCACCCATGCCCGCTCCATCTCCCGGCCCGATCTGGGCCCATGCCCCCTGGTTGATTCCGGCAAGGGAGACGACGACCGCGGCAGCCGCCAGCGCAAAACTGATCCGTTTCATCTCAGTACCTCCTTTTGTTCGGTGGGTTAGCGTATAATATCAAAAACGCGCCATCGGGAATGCCGGTTGACACGGCCGTCCATCAAAATCGTGGTCCCTCTCCCGAGGGGGGTGCTATACTGCCGCCACATGCCATTTCACAAGGAGTTGTTTCGTGCCCCGTTCCTGCACCCTCATCATCAATCCCACGTCGGGGAGCTATTCCGCGTCACTGGTCGACCGGGTGACGGCTCTCCTGGCCGCAGCCGGCTTCTCCCCCTCAGTGCTCCTCACCGGCGGTCCCGACGATGCCGCCGCCTTTGCCGCCCGGGCCTGTGCGGAGGAGGATCATCCCTTTATCGTGGCGGGCGGGGGGGATGGAACCATGAACGGCGTCATCAACGGCCTCGTGCCGGGCAGGGCGACCTTGGCCTTCCTCCCCCTGGGCACCGCCAATGTCTGCGCCCGGGAGCTGGGGATCGGCTCCGTGGACGAGGCGGTGCGCCGGATCATCCGGCAAGAGGCCCGTCCCCTGTCGGTGGGGCTCCTGGAAGGGTTCGGCGTCAGCCGCCGCTTCTTTCTCATGGCCGGCGCCGGGTTCGACGGCTTCGTGGTGGAGGGGGTAATTGGCGAGGAGAAAAAGCGCTTCGGCAAGGGGGCCTACCTCCTCTCGGCCCTGCGGACCCTGTCCGCCTGGGATGGGAGGCCCGTGGAGGTGGAAGCGGCGGGGGCGCGCCGCTCCTGCCACAGCGTCATCGTCTGCAATGCGGCCCACTACGGCGGGAGCTTCGTCCTGGCCCCCGGCGCGAGCCTCTTCGAGCCCCGCTTCCGGGTGGTCTGCGTCGAAGGGGGGAGGCGGCGCGATTACCTCCGGCTCGCCCTGAGGGTGGCTGCCGGGCGCGGAGCCGCCGGTGCGGGGGTCACGGTCTTCGATGCCGATACCGTGACCATCGGCGGCAACAAGGCGGTGCAGGTGGATGGTGACTTCATCTGCCACGGCCCGGTCACGATCCGTTCCCTTCCGGATTTCGCGCGGCTGGTGGTGTAAGGGGCTCCCGGAGGAGCGACAGCCGGAACCAGATCCAGACCAGGAGCGCCGTTGCCCGATGGCCGGCCCCGTTGTCGGTGAGCCGGTCGAAGATGCGGTCGTGGAGATCGAGGCGCGGCGTCTCTCCTTCGCCCACGGGCGTCCCCTGCCGGAAGTGGCGCCGCACGTCGAGGAAAAAGGGAATCTGCCAGGCGTTGGACCGCACGTAACGCCCGGTCTCGCGCCAGAGCCTCCCGCGCTCCCGGCGGGGAAGGGGGCGGAGCAACCTGGCGATGAGGCGGAGTACCGGACCGAGGAGGAGGCGTCCGGCCCGGTCCTGGCTCTGGTAGAGGCGTGGCAGTTCCGCCAGGAACGGATCCCAGCCCATGGCCGCGAAGTTCATGAGGAGGGCGTTCAGGGTCTGGCGCTCCCGCAATCCTTCCGCCTCGAAGCGGCGGGCCGAGGTGACAATCTCTGCCGGCAGGAGCAGCCACTCCCCCAGGGCCGCGATCCGCTCTGCCAGCCCCACGTCCTCCAGGATCGGGAAGGACTCGTCGAAGGGGCCTGCCTCGGCAAAAAAGCGCCGCCCGAGGAGGAGCCCCTGGTCGCCGTGGGTGCATCCGGACCGGTGGAGCCGGGCCTTCCACTCGTAGAAATAGTAGGGGAGGGAAGGGGCGGAATCTGTGCGCTCGAAGCGGAGCCGGAAGTGCCCGGCCACCCGGTGGCTTCCCCCGGCGGCAACCGTCTGCGTGAAGACATCCAGGGCGGTCCGCAGGGCCAGGGGATCGGGGAGCGCGCAGTCGGCGTGGAGAAAGAGGAGAATGTTGCCCGAGGCAGCCGCGGCGCCGGCATTCATCTGCCGCCCCCGTCCCCTGCCCGCTTCGATGACCTGTGCCGCAAAGGGGGCTGCTGCGGCCAGCCTCCGGGCGCTCTCCGGCGTTCCGTCCGTGGAGCCGCCGTCGGCGATCACCAGCTCAAACCTGACCCCCTGCTGGGCGGAGAGCATCGCGAAGAAGCGTTCGAGCCCCTCAGCCTCATCCAGGGACGGGACGATGATGGATACGGCGTTTGAGGTTGTATTTCGCATGGAGATCAAGCCCTTTGGGTTTTCGCTATCATATCATTGTTCAATATCTCAGCGGATTACTTCTTGACAGCGGGCGTCCAGACGCTATAGACAAATTGTATGGCCTTGGATATTAACCGCATCCACTTGCTTGCAGCGTCCGACAGAATTGCCCTCAAGCGTCATTCGATTCTTCGGATGCATCAACGACGTATAAATGCTGACGAAGTGAAAGAAGCTCTTCTGTCCTGCACCCTGGTAGAGGATTATCCTTCCGATCGTCCTTTGCCGAGCGGACTGGTCCTTGGCCGGACAAGCGATGGGAGGGTAATGCATGCGGTGGTTGCGATAGATGTAGTTGAACCGATGCTGTGGGTTATAACCGTGTATGAACCGAGCCTTTCCGATTGGCTGGAAGGCTTCGAGCAAAGGAGATAAGCTCCATGAACTGTCCGCTTTGCAAGGGGAAGATGCTTCCTGGAAAAACCAATTTGCCGTTCACCGTCGAGGGGGAAGGTAACGTCATCGTCGTGATTAACGTTCCAGCCCTTGTCTGTGAACAGTGCGGCGACGATTTTGTCGAGATCGACGTGGTGCGGAAGGTGGAAAATATCATTGACCGCATTGAGCGAGATGGCATCAGTATGGGACTTGTGGAATACGGTAAAGCCGCCTGACAATCTCGTTCCTGTTTTTCGCTGCACGCAAAAGGCCCCGGAGGAATAACCATCCGGGGCCTTTTGCGTGCTTGATGGAGTCGGTGTCGTCAGTTCATGACACCATCCGCGATCTTTACCAGGTTCGGCAGGTCGGGCTTGGTGACGATGTCCAGCGCCCCCAGGTCCTTCCATTTACGCCGGTTATCCTCGGTGGCCAGGGACGAAAAAATCAGCACCGGCAGCTCCTTGAGCACGTCGTCCTTCTTCACGAGGGAGGTGAGGTGGAGGCCATCCATCTTCGGCATCTCCACGTCGGTGATGAGGAGGTCCAGCTCGCTTCTGAGGGGAGTTCCGGTCGACCGGCAGTGGGAGAGCTTGGCGGTGATCATGTTCCACGCCTCTTCGCCGTTCTCCGCCTCCTCCACGTTGTAGCCGGCGGCCCGCAGCGACGAGCAGATGCTGTTGCGGATGAAGGTCGAGTCGTCCGCCACGAGGATGCGGTGGCGGCTCCGGTCGAGGATGGCCCCCTCCAAGAGCTGGTCATGGCCGATCTCGTGGAGGACGTCCATGCAGCAGATCTCGCCGACAATTTTTTCGAAATCGAGGATCAGGATGATCCGGTCCTCCATTTTCACCATGCCGGTCACGTAGGCCGACTCGATGGCCCGTACCGGCGGCTCCACCTGCTCCCACGAGATGCGGTAGATGCGGGAGACGCCGTTCACCAGCACGCCGATCATCATCCGGTTGAATTCCAGGACGATGACCCGGTCCGGGGCGAGGCAGCTCACGCTCTTGCCGAGGGTGGTGGCCAGATCCACCACCGTGATGACCTTGTCACGGAGCTTCATCATCCCCGCGATGGCGGGATGGGCGTTGGGAACTTTCCACATCTGGGGCTTGCGGATGATCTCCCGGACCTTGGCCACGTTGACGCCGAAGTAGGAGGGGATCGCCTCCCCCTTTTCATTGTGTTCATTGAGCATGAACTCGACGATCTCGAGCTCGTTGGTGCCGCTTTCCAGCAGGATAGTGTGGTCAGCCATGGGCGCGTTCCCCTCGTCGCTGTGATCTGCCTTCCGACCGAAGGCCTGATACTCGTATCGGCGGACGTTGGGAAAACTTTAGCGTTAAAGGCCGGGACCGGGGACCAGGGACCATATAATTCCTAAACCATGCGTCTCGATATTTCGTGGTTCTACTCGAATCAGTCTTTCGGCGCTTGGCTTTTACCGGTCCCTGGTTCCCGGTCCCCGGTCCCGGCCTTTATCTCTATCCTCGTGTCATAGAACGTGCTCCCGTTCCCCCGGTCGGTGAGGCGCTGGCTGGTGAGGGCGTTCACAGTCCGGTCGCCGGGGGCGTGCTCCGACCACCAGACTCCCTCGGCCACGGCCACGCCGGGAGGGACCCGGTCGGTCACCGCAAGGGTGAACTCCACTTTGCCCCGTTCGTTGCAGGCGATCACCCGCTCGCCGTCCCCGATTCCCCGCGTCTCGGCCTCGACCGGGTTCACCATGAGGCGCATCCCCCCCTGCCTTTCCCGTAGTTCATCCTGCTCGTAGAAGGAGGCGTTGAGGGCGTAGAGGGTCGGCGCGGTCATGAGCATGAGGGGGAGATTCCCCTCTTCCTCGTGGGTGGGGAGATGCCGGGGAAGGGGTTCCGGCTCCCGGTGGTTGAGGATTTCCACTTTCCCCGACGGGGTCCGGAAGGTGCGGGGGGTGTCCGGGGCCAGGGGAAGCTCCACCCCCTTCCCTTCCTCGAAGCGGGCCAGGTCGATCCCATCCCTCATGGGAGCGGGGATCGCTACAAGGTGCTCGATGATCTCCTCCTCGGTCTGGCTGAAGTACGGTTCGTCGAACCCCATGGCCTCGGCCAGAAACGCGAAGGTGTCCCAGTTGGACCTGCTCTCCCCCACCGGCGGGATGGCCGGCCATGCACGCTGGATGCAGTAGGTGCCGTAGGCCCGGTAGACATCCCCCGTCTCCAGGGACGAGCAGGCGGGGAGCACCACGTCGGCCCATCGGGCCGTGTCGGTCATGAACCGTTCGTGCACCACGGTGAAGAGGTCGTTGCGGGCAAGTCCTCGAAGGATCGCGTTCTGGTCCGGGGTCACCGATGCCGGGTTTGAGTGGTAGACGTAGAGGGACTTCACTGGCGGGTCGGCCAGCTCCGTCAGGGCGTGCCCCAGGCGGTTCATGTTCACGATCCGGGTGGGGCGCAGCATGAAGTCCTCGCGGGTCACCTCCTTCATGGCAAAGGCGGCGCCGGTGCTGGTGGAGGCCAGGAGCCCTCCCCCTCGCTTTCCGTAGGCCCCCACCAGGGCTGGCAGCGCGCAGATGGTGCGGACCGTCATGGCGCCGTTGCCGTAGCGGGAGAGCCCGCTCCCCAGCCGGATGAAGGGTGCCTTTGCCCGGGCGTAGCAGCGCGTCATATCTTCGATGACCGAAGCGGGAATGCCGGTCATGGCGCTCACCCGTTCCGGCGGGTAGCCGGGGAGGACCTGCTCCGCCAGTTCGGCAAAGCCCTGGACCCGCTCCTCTACGAAGGCCTTGTCGATGAGCCCTTCCCGGGCGATGACGTGCATCATCCCCAGGGCCAGGGCGCCGTCGCTTCCGGGGCGGGAGAGGATGACCCGGTCCGCCGCGGCGGCGGTGGGGGTCTCATAGGTGTCGATGAGCCAGACCTGGGCGCCCCGCTTCCTTGCCTCCCTGACTCCATGGAGGAAGTGGATGTTGGTGGCCGCCGCATTGATCCCCCAGAGGATCACCAGATCGCTTTTCGCCACCTCGTCCGGGTGGGGGGACGGCGTATCCCCCATGATCGCCTTCCACCCCGCCTCCTTGGCCGGCGAGCAGATGGTCCTGTCGAGCCGTGACGCCCCCAGCCGGTGGAAGAACGCGTGGCCGCAGTTGCGGTGCACGAGCCCCATGGTCCCGGCGTAGGAGTAGGGGAGGATTGCCTCGGCCCCGTAGCCGGAGATAATCTCCTGCCAGCGGGCCGCGATTATGGCAACCGCCTCGTTCCAGGTGGCGGCGCGGAACTCCCCCATTCCCTTGGGGCCGATGCGGACGAGGGGGGTTGTGAGGCGCAGGGGAGAGTGGACCGTCTTCTCATAGTGGAGCATCTTGGGGCAGAGGGTGCCCCGGGTGAAGGGGTGCTCCGGGTCGCCGGAAACGCGCATGGCCCGGCCGTCCTCCACCTCCACCAGGAGGCCGCAGGTGTCGGGGCAGTCGTAGGGGCAGACAGAGCGTCTCATTTCGGTGGGCATGGGTACCTCGTGGATGTGAAATGCCGGATAACGACTACAAGAATAACACAGAGCAACTGAGCAACTGAGAAATCAATACGGTAATCCAGTTTACTGCCTGACTTGAGGGGGTTAGCAGCTTATATTCTCTTTGCTTTTCTCTGTTGCTCCGTTGCTCTGTGTTTTAGATGCCTTTCGTGGACGACGGCGAGCAGGAAGGCAGGGTGAAGTAACAGGTGGTTCCGGCCCCCGGCGTGCTTTCGAGCCAGACGCGGCCGTCGTGGCGCTCCATGACCCGGTGAACGATGGCGAGCCCCACCCCGGTGCCGGGGAACTCATCGGGGCCGTGGAGCCGCTCGAAGGGCTTGAACAGTTTGCCCACATAGGCCATGTCGAAACCGACCCCGTTGTCTCTCAGGAGGAAGACCTTCTCCCCGTCCCGCTCGATGCTGCCGAACTCGATGCGGGCATCGGGGGTGCGCGACGTGAACTTCCAGGCGTTCCCCACCATGTTCTCCAGGGCCGTCCAGATGAGTTCCGTGTCGCCGTGGGCCGTCACTTCTGGCCCCACCGTCAGCGCCACCTCCCGCAGGGGATCGGCCTGCCGCAGCGTCGCGACGATCGCCCGCACCATGGCGCCCAGGTCCATCTCCCGGCAGGTCATTCCCCGCCGCTGCACGTTGAACAGAGTCGACATGGTAGAGATCACCCGCTCCATCTGCCTTCCCACCGTGGCGATGCGCCGGATATACGCGCGGGCCTCCTCGTCGAGCCGCTCGCCGCAGTCCTCCTTCAGGGCCTTGCAGAGGCCGTTCAGGCGCAAGAGCGGCGCCCGCAGGTCATGGGCGGCCGAATAGCTGAACGACTCCAGTTCCCGGTTTACCGCCTCCAGCTGGGCGGTCCGGTCAATGACCTTATCCTCCAGACGGGCATTCAGCTCCCGCAACTGCCTCTCCGCCTCGTCCCGTTCCTCCCGTCGCTGCCTGAGGGCGTTCACCATCCGGTTGTAGGATGCGGTGAGCTCGCCGATCTCGTCCTCCGATTCCACCGGGAGGAGTACGTTCGTCTCTCCCCTTTCGATGGCCCTGACCTCATCCGACAGGTGGGTGAGGGGACGGGTGATGCCGCGGATGATCAGGTAGACCAGCCCCATTCCAACGGCCAGAAACGCCAGCGCCCCAATGACCGCCGTGGCGGTGAGGCGGCGGACGTGGGCATGGACCTTCTCTTCATCCATCACGACCCGCACCGTCCCGAGGCGCTGGCCGGCCTGGGGCGGCTGTTGCGCCGGCGAGAAGTAGAGGTCGTCATCGTTCCCCTTGCCCTGGAGCGCGAAGACCGGCTCCGAAAACTCCTGCGTCAGGGCGGCGCTGCTCCCGCCATCGCTCACCGATTGCCGGGCCGCGCGGGCCAGGGTCCGGCCATCCCGGTCGACGATGGTTACCTCCAGCACGTCGGGGGTCCGTATCACCCCATCGGCCAGGTCGGCGAGCTGTTCGCGGTTGGCGGCAAAGAGCCCCAGACGGGCGTTATGGGCAAGGAGGCGGGTCAGGAGCTGACCCTCGGTGACAAGATTCTCGTGGAGTATGGCGTGCTGGTTGGTGAGGAAGAAGACGATGAAAACAGCCGAGAGGATAACGATGCCGGCGGCTGTCGTCGAGAAGAGTTTGGCGCGAAAGCTCCCGCGGACGTCCCGTGGCGGGGTGGGGCTCGCCGGTTGGAAAGAATCACAGGGGGAGTTCTTATCCATGGGGGGTCACTCCTTCAACGTGATGCCCAAGTGTTGCGCCACGGAGTGGTTCACCTTCAGGCGCGTCTTTGCGGGATGCTCCGACGTTTCCGCTTGGGGCGAAGCGCCGTCCAGGATGCGGCGGGCCATGCGGCCGGCCTGCCGTCCCATGTCGGCCGGGTCCACCTCGATGGCGGCAACGGCCCCCTGCTGCAGGTACTTGGCGGCAAAGGCCACCACCGGCACCCGGTTTTGCTGGGAGAAGAGGGCGAAGGACTCCATCGTGTCGCGGGTCACCACCGTCGGGTCGGGGAGGAGCCAGAGGGTGTCCACCTTCCCCTTGAGGGAGGAGAGTTCGCGGACCGCCTCGCGGGGGTCGTCGGCCCTGCGGACCACCAGGGTGATGCCGAGCCGCTCCGCCGCCTGGCGGGCCTCCTGCACCAGCGCACCGGTCTTGGCCGGGTTGTAGATGATCCCCACACGCTTGCCACCCAGCCCATTTCCGCAGAGGGAGAGGTAGCGCTCCGCCGGCACGTCCATCTCGATGCCGGTCACGTTGCGTCCCAGGGCGTCGGCGGTTGCGGAGGGGGGCACCATCACGTAGACCACCGGAATCTCGCGGATCTCCCGCACCCTCGCCAGGGCGTCGCGGCCAACGGCCAGCACGAGGCGGGGGCGGGCCTCCCGCACGGCCCGAACCACGTCGGCACCCCGCAGGTCGGAGAGCACGAGCCGCTCCACGGAACGCACGCCGGCCGCGTCCTTGAAGCCATGGAATGCGGCCTCGAAGGGTGCCATGCGCTCGCCCTGCACCACCACGACTTCCGCGGCGAAAGCCGGGAAGCCCCAGAGGAGCAGTACAGCGAGTATGTGGAGGATCAGTCGGTTCATGCGTTCCTAAATCGTTTTCGTTACCACTTGATGCGGAGGCCGCCTTCGAACCAGCGGCTGGGGTTGACAAAGATTTCGTTCGTGTACTGCCTGCCGTTGAACAGGTTATGGCCCGTGAAGAAGAGCTCCGCTTCGGCGTTGGTGCCCTTATAGGCCTTCCAGCCCAGGTTCAGGTCCCAGATGAAGTCGTCGTAGCGGGCATTGAACGCAATGCCCCTCGCAGAGGGTTCGTTCCACCAGATATAGTGCCCCAGGAGGGCGCCCCGGAAGGTGCGGTCGTCATAGTGGAGCCCCAGGTCCCACGTCTGGCGGGGAATTTCCTGAAGCCGCTGGTCGGTGTCGGCGTTCCTGGCGTCGATGAAGACGTAGCCCAGGGAGAGCCAGGTATCAAAGAAGGGGGTGGTGCGGGCCTCCACCTCGAACCCTTGCTTGAGCTGTTTCAGCCGTTCACCGTTGAAGGCGACATCCCGGGCGGTGTTGCGGAACCATCCCGCCTTGAGCCAGAGGAAGGGGATTTCCGTCGTCTCGATTCCCGCGTGGATTGCCCAGATCCGTTCGTTGGTGAAGGTCGGGTCGAAGTTGATGGTCGACAGGCTGTACCCCCGGGCGTAGTTGGCCCGCAGGAGGGTCCGGTCGGTGAGGCTGAAGGTTGCCCCGAGGCTCTGGCTCCAGAACTCGCCGTCGCGGCTGGTCCGGTCATAACGCAGCGCCGGGGTGAGGGTGAACCGCTCCCAGCCGATGGTGTCGTTCAGGAAGAAGCCCCACTTGTCGTTGGTTCCCTCGTTCGACAAAGGCAAGGTGCCGATCAGGGTGAAGGTGTCGCTACTGGTTTTTGTATGGCCGTGGTCGAAATCCATGCCGCCGACCACCGTGTGGAGCCCCTGCCGCCAGGTGAGGAGGGCACTCGCTCCGGCGGTTTCCTCTTTGTTGCCGACGAGTTGGAATGTGTCGCCGGAAGTCAGGAAGAAACGCTTGCTATCCGCATCAAGGAGGGAGCCTTTGAGCGTCAGGTCAAGGGCGAGCCGCTCGGTGAGGTGGTAATTCAGGGCAAGGGTCGAGGTGAGTCGGCTTGTCTCTAAATCGGAGGTGACTCTGCCTTCGGACAGAATGGGGAGCAGTCGGGCGGGGAGCGGGAAGACCCCTTCGCCCGCTGAACCCTTGAGGTAGTTGATGGTGAAGCGGATGCTCCCCTTGTCGCGGAGGCTCCAGAGGAGCTTGGCATAGAGGTTGTTGCTGTCGGAGGCATTATGGGGGCGGAAGCCGTCGGACCGGACGTTGCTGCCCGAAAGGTAGTAGCCCAGCCGTCCCATGGTCCCGGTCAGCTCGCCTTGGGCGTCGCGGGTGCCGCGCTCTCCCCCGGAGAAGGAGGCGGACCCGCCGGGGATGGCAGTTTCCCGGGGGGATTTGGTGATAACGTTGATGACCCCCCCCAGGGCGGAACCCCAGGCCGTGGAGGCCGGCCCCTTCACGATTTCGATCCGTTCGATGTTCCCCACCGGGATCTGGGCGATGACCGCGGCGTTGTCGGCCAGATTGCTCATGGAGACACCATCCACGAGGACCAGAACTTGGCGGAAACGGGAGCCCTGCAGCGAGTAGTCGGCGACGAGTCCACCCTGCAGGTCGACCTGGACCCCGGGGACCCTGTTCAGCACCTCTGCCAGGTTATGGGCGTTCTGGGCTTCGATCTCCGCGGCGGTGACCACGGTGATGTCTTCGGCGCTGCGGGAAAGGGGGCGGGGGGAGCGGGTGGCGGCCGATACCGTCAAATCGCTGGACTCGTAGTAGAGCTCCAACAAATTTGAGTCACTCTCTTCTGCGGCGTAGACGGGGGGGAAGCAGGTAAAAAGAAGGGTAAGACAGACGAAAAATACTGAGATAACCAGTCTAATCAGCGATGTATTTGTCCGGCTCGCCAAGGGGGGCCGGGGGGATCCAATAACGTCGTTGATTGATGGCGATTCGGGCATGTGAGTTGCTTGTGTAATTGATGTAATTTTGGTTATTTGACGTTCGGGGAGGTGTGAAGATTTCATGACTTTTTAGCAGGAAAGTTTTGTTGTGTCACCCGTTATTTTGATGTTGTCGAAAGGGGCGAGGTCAACGGAAGGAGGTGAGCGCCATGACTGAGGAACGTGAGGAAGTGGTTGTTCTCGACGAAGGGGTTGAGGAGTCGGTCGATGGCCCGCTGGCCTGTTGTTCAGCGAGTTTTGGTTTCGTCATTTAACTGATGCTTGCGATGGCGTGCGGTGCATTTAGCCGGGGGACGGGTTCCCCCGGCTCTTTTGGGGGTACCCATGATCCTCTCCCGCCACGTGAAAGTCTTCCCCTGCACGGAGCGGCCGGGCCAACTCATTCTCTTCTCCTGCCGCACCGGCGCGGTGCTCCGCGTACCCGCCCTCCTCCTCGAAGCCGCCCGCGGCGGCACCCTTTCGCCTAAGCCCGCCGAAACCCTCGCCCGCCGCGGCTTTCTTGCCGAAGACCCGGAAACGGAGCGGCGGGAGATGCTCGCCTGGTTCGACCGGATCAACGCCCGGCGGCGCCGCTGCAGTGCCGTGGTGGTCCTGACCCGGGCCTGCAACCTCGCCTGCCCCTACTGCTTTGAGGCGAGGCAACCGGGCCTGCACCAGATGGACGGGGAGACCGCCGATCTCTTCGTATCCTTGGTGGAGCGTGAGCACCTGGCCCGGGGACGGAGGGTCACGCTTAATTTCTACGGCGGCGAGGCGCTCCTGCGCCCCGATTTGATCCGGCGGATCGCCGAACCGCTGCGGGAGGCCGGCGGCGACCGGTTTTCCTTCAGCCTGGTCACCAACGGAACCCTCCTTACCCGGACGCTGGTGGAAAGTCTTCTCCCCCTCGGCCTCGACGGCGCCAAGGTGACCCTCGACGGCCCGCCGCAAATCCATGACCGCCGGCGTCCCTTTGTCTCGGGAGCGGGGAGCTTTGCCGCGATCATCGCCAATCTGCGGGAGGTGAGCGGACTGATCGGCATCGCCATCGGCGGGAACTACACCCGCGACACCTGGCGGGAGTTCCCCCAACTCCTCGACATCCTCCCTGTCGCGGGGCTCACCCCGGAGCGGGTCCGTCTCGTCAGGTTCGATCCGGTGATCGGCCGGGAGGGTGTTGCGGGGCTGCCCGACTTTTCGGAAGGGTGCGGCGGCCTCACTGAGCCGTGGCTCGTGGAGGCGTCCCTCGTCCTTCGGGAGGAGATCGTGAAACGGGGGTACCTGACGTCTAAACCGGCTCCGGCCGCCTGCATGGTGGAGTTCGACACCGATCTGGTGGTCGACACCGATGGGGCCATCTACCGCTGTCCCGCCTTCATCGGCCGGCCCGCGTTCGTTGCCGGCCGTCTACGAAACGGCGCCGGCAGCGCAGGGGACGCGTACGGGATGGACGTCTGGAAGCAGGAGGAGTGCCTCGACTGCACCTATCTCCCCTTGTGTTTCGGTGGGTGCCGCTTCATGAGGTTGGCGGAAACGGGCGCGGTGGATGTCGTAGCGTGCCAGCGGGAGTACCTGGACGCGACCATTGAGGCGATGGTGCGTCGGGGCGTGGACAAGGAGAATCAATTGCCGGCTTGACTTGGTGAAACCATTGCACTACCATTGCCATATATGCCGACAATCAAGCACTTCCGACACTGCCGTCTGACCATCTACCCCAACGAGCACGGGACGCCCCACTTTCACCTTGAATTCACCGACGGGGACCGCTGCTCCGTCGCCATCGAGACGCTGGAGATACTCATCGGCGAGGTGCGACCGGCGCGGAAGATGGCCGAGGCCATGGCATGGGCCGGCGAGAACCGGGAACTGCTGCTGGAAAAATGGAAGGAGATTACGCGATGAACAAGCCGCCGCGGATCGAGGAAGTGACCGCCACCCCCCCGGCGACCCTGACCATCCGCTGGTCCACGGGGGAAATACTGGCCGCCGATATCGGCGACTGGATCAGCCGCTTCGCCCTGCTGGCGCCGTTGCGGGACGGATCGGTCTTTTCCGGCGCCCGGGTGGGGTGGTACGGGCACAGCGTCGAGTGGGGTGAAGGGGTGGAGCTTGGCGCGGACCAGCTCTACTCCCGCTGCCGCGCCCAGGCGGGCGAGCCGTCACCGGCCGAGTTCGATGCCTGGATGCGGGCCAACAACCTCTCCCTGGCGTCTGCCGCCGAGGCCATCGGCATGTCCCGGAGGATGGTCGCCAACTACCGGACCGGCAGCAAGCCGATCCCGCGGCACGTCTGGCTTGCCTGCATCGGGTGGGAGACCATCAAAGGGCGCCGGGCGGCGTAGGTCAGGTATCCCCTCACCCTCCTTCGGGCACCCACTCCCTTGGGGAGAGGGGCAGGGGTGAGGGGACTATGACAGCATCCGGTCCAGTTCGTCGAAATCCAGCACCTTTTCCGCCTGTGCCTTGACCAGGTCGATCTTCTCTGCGTCTTCGGCGCTGATCTTGGAGACGTGGTACTTCATGGCAGAGAAGACGTCGGCGGTGGTTTCGTGGATCCGGATGTAGGGGATGGAGCTGTCGTCGAGGATCTTCTGGGTGATGGCGGAGACCGGCGCGTGGCCGGGAACCACGAGGCCGGCGATCTTCTCCCGGTAGGCGGGGATGTTGTAGAGGGACGAGAGGGTGACGAGGAGTTCGTCCCGGGAGCTGGTGACCAGGAGCATGGTCGATTCGGCAAGTCCGTCGATGACCTTCTGGGACGAGGCGGCGCCGAGCTGGATATGGTGGATGATCCGGGTCCCCTGGCTCTGGTCCCCCCTGAGGGGGTGGGCCAGGAGCCGCGCGATGTTGTTCAGGGTTGGGTTGGCGAGGATCGGCGACCAGTCGAAGGCCCCGACGACGTTGATGCCGTGGGGGGTGAAGGCCCGCTGGAGGTAGGAGAGGGAGGTCTCCCGTTTCTCAGGGATGAGCTTGTTGACCAGGAGCATCCGCAGGTCGGCCCCCTCCATCCGGTAGAGGGGGAGGTTCAGCTGGACCGAGTCGATGACGTTGCCGATGCCGCCGCCGGAGACCATGATGACCGGCGCATCCACCAGCTTGGCCACCTTGGCGTTGTTCATGCCGATGACGGAACCGACCCCGCCGTGGCCCGATCCTTCGATGATGAGGTAGTCGTTTTTCCGCTCCAACTCCCGCACTGCTTCGGTGATCCGCTCCGCGGGCCAGAGGGTGGGGATCTCCCCGTCGATGAAGCGCTTGGTGGAGCCCCGCTCCAGCACCACCGGCGACATATGGTTGATGTCCCCTTCGAGGCCGAAGATGCGCGCCATGAGGGCCGCGTCCATGTCGACGGTGATATCGTTGAAGAACTGGCACTTGGGGCCGATGGCCTTGATGAAGCCGACCCTGCCGTACTTTTTCCGGGCCAGGTGCATCAGCGAGACGCTGATGGTGGTCTTGCCCGAGTTAATTCCCGTTGCCGCGATGAAAACCTTCTTGCACATGGTGATCGCTTCCACCTCTGACCGCTGAGATCCACTACCCAAACGACAAGTATAATTTTACCAGAAGATTCTATGCAAGCACGTATACCGTATGGCTTTTCCCTTGCCCCCCACGGATGCCCCTTGCTATAAGGAATTCCATGGAAACGACAGGTAACCGGGTATCCCTCGGGGAAATTTTTCGCACGTTCCTCATCATTGGCGTTACCGGCTTCGGCGGGGGGATGGCGGTGGTGGCCCTGGTGGAGCGGGTCTGCGTCCACGACAAGGAGTGGCTCAGCCACGAGGAGTTCATGCACGGCCTCGCCTTCGGGCAGTTCCTGGGCCCCTTCTCCCTCAATTCCTGCACCTTCGTCGGGTGCACCCTCCGGGGCCGCATCGGGGGCACCGTGGCCGCGTTCGCCTTCATTCTCCCGTCGTTTCTGATTGTCTCATTCCTTTCGCTCCTCTACTTCCGCTACCATGAACTTCCCGAACTCCAGTCGGCCCTGCAGGGGACCAACCCCGTCATCATCGCCCTGATCCTGGTGGCGGCCATTGGCATGGGCCGCAAGATTCGCGGTGTGGAGCCGTGGGCCATCGCCCTTCTCACCTTCGGGCTCGCCGCGTTCTTCCAGGTGAACGGCCTCGCGCTCCTGGCTCTGACCGCCCTCTGGTCCCTGGCCCGGGCCCGGTTCCGTCAGGTGCACCACTGATGGGGTCCCTTGCCACCATTGCCTGGACGTTCCTGAAGATCGGCCTGGTCTTCGTGGGGGGAGGGTACGTCCTCATTCCGCTTCTCCACCGGATCATGGTGGACCAGTACCACTGGCTCACCATGAAGGAGTTCCTGGACGGACTGGCCCTCTCCCAACTCACCCCCGGCCCCCTGGCGATCCTCGCCACCTTCGTGGGATACCGGGCCGGAGGCTTTGCCGGCGCCCTGGTGGGGACCGTCGCGATCTTCCTCCCCTGTACCGCCCTCATGGTCTTCCTTACCCGGCGCTACGAGCGGCTGCGGAACATCCGCCTGATCCGCGAGGTGCTGGACGGGGTCGTGCCGGCCGTGGTGGGGCTCGTGGCGTCCGCCGGCTGGAAGCTGGGGAGCACCTCCCTCGGCTCGGCGCGGGACATTCTCCTCTTCGTCGCCGGCTTCGCCATTCTCCAGTTCACGAAGGTGAGTCCCCTCTTCGTCATCCTCGGCGCCGGAGCGCTGGGGTATTTTCTTCATTTTTCCTGAAAAATCACACTATATTCTGAGCATTTACTTTGTTTGATATTTCACGTATCCTTACTCTGTGGCCTGAGTAAGAAATTGCATGGAGGTAAGAATCATGCTCTCAACGGTTACGTCGAAGGGGCAGATTACCATCCCGAAGGAGATACGGTCGCTCTTGAACATCAAGGCCAACGACCGGGTTGATTTCGTCATCGAAGGGGGAAGGGCCATCCTGGTGCCGGTGAAGACCCTCCGGGACCTGCGGGGCGCCGTGACTCCCCAGGAGGGAAGCAGCTTTGCCGGGGAGCGTGAGGCCGCGAAACGGGCCGTTGCCCGGCGCGTCCGCGAGGAGATGGAATGAACCGCTGCTTCGTGGACACCAATCTCTTCATCCGGTATCTCACCAACGACGACCCCGCCAAGGCCGACCGCGTTGAGCAGCTCCTGGACGACGCAGCCCGGGGCGATATCGCCTTGGTGACCACGGAGATGGTCATGGCCGAGGTGGTCTGGGTGCTGGAGTCCGCCTACGGGCTCAAGAGCATCGACGTCTCGCCCCTCATCAGGGGGATTCTGGCCACGCCGGGGCTGGAGGTCATCAACGGCCACCTCGTCTCCCGGGGGCTGGAATTCTACGAAACGCACAACATTGACTTCATTGACGGCTACATTGCGGCAGTGATGGAAAAGCAGGGGATCACGGAGATCTACTCCTTTGACCGAAAGCACGTCTCCCGCCTGAAGGCCATCAGCCGCAAGGAACCGTAGGGCTGACCATGAAACGAAAAACCCTTCCAAAACTCCTCTATGCCGACGCCAAGGGAAACATCTTCGACCACCCCGACCTCTGCATGGCCGGCATGAGCGGCCCCGAGGCGGTCCTCCCCGAGGGGGTGGAGTTGATTCCGCTCCCCGAGGGGAGCCGGCTCTTCACCATCCCCGATACCCCGCCAGTTGCCTGGGACGAGAAGCAGCGGAAATTCGTGACCGTGGCCACGGTCCGGGAAGGGCGGCGAAACCTGCCGGTGCAGGCGGTGTCGGCCTTCATGGCACCGGGGTACGTGCGGACGCTGCTTCCTGCCTGCGATTACGGCAAAAAGAAGGTGCACCTGCCGCTCTGGTCCTACACCGCCGTGGGGTGGGACGAGGAGCGGGACTGCTTCGTGGTGGCCGCCTCAAGGGTGGATACCAACGACAACTGGAACCCGAACAACTACGACGACCGGAAGCTGGACCCCCTGGTGCGGCAGCGGCTGGCGGAGATGCCCAACAACCGCCTCCTGGAGCAGCTTGCCCGCTGCGCCGTGGATTACCACTGCTTCGCCGCCAAGAACCTGTTCTTCCGCCGTTGGGAGGCGCCGCTTCCCACGTCGCCGGCCTGCAACTCCCGCTGCCTGGGGTGCATCAGCCTCCAGCCCTCGGACTGCTGCCCCTCCAACCAAGAGCGGATCGGTTTCATCCCCACGCCGGAGGAGATCGTGGAACTGGCCCTGCCGCACCTGGAACAGGCCCCGGAACCGATAGTCTCCTACGGCCAGGGGTGCGAGGGGGACCCCATCATGCAGGCCGACACCGTGGCGGAAGCGACGCGGCGGCTCAAGAAGGCCACGAGCCGTGGGACCGTGAACTTCAACTCCAACGGCTCATTCCCCGATCGCATCGCCCTGCTCTGCGACGCGGGGATGGACTCCATGCGGTTCTCCATGAATTCGGTGCGGGAGGAGTTCTACGACACGTACTACCGGCCGGTGGGGTACCGCTTCGCCGACGTGAAGGAGTCGGTGCGGTTGGCCAAGGAGCGGGGGCTATTCGTGATGATCAACTACCTGGTCTCGCCGGGGCTCTCCGACAACGCCGACGAGGTGGAGGCGCTCCTGCGGTTCATCGGCGACACCGGCCTGGACATGATCCAGATGCGGAACCTCTCCATCGATCCCGACTTCTACAATAAACGGATGGGGGTCACGGGACGGGGGATCGGCATGTACCGGATGCTGGAGCGGGTGAAGCGGGAGTTTCCCCGGATCCAGTACGGCTACTATAACCGGACCCGGGAGAAGTTCTACCCCGAGGGGCTGGAGAAGAGCTGGCCGATACCTCTCAGTACCGCACGTCAAAGCCGCTGAATTCGCCCCGGAACTCCCCCCGTTCGATGAGCACCCGGTCGACCCGGGCGCGGGAGGGGCCGTGGTGACACCATTGTGCGAGGGCTTCCACGGCGTCCTCGCCCCCCTCGAAGCACCCCCGCACATCGCCGTCGGGAAGGTTCTTCACCCACCCGGTGACGCCGAGCCGCTGTGCCTGCTGAACCGTGTTATTGCGGAAGGCGACCCCCTGCACGAGCCCCTTCACGGTGACGATGGCGCGAATTTTCTTCATTGCTCTTCCCCCATCATTTCCAGAAACTGATCTTCCGTGAGGACTGTGACCCCCAACTGTCGGGCCTTCTCCAGCTTGCTCCCCGCCTCGGCCCCGGCCACCACGTAGTCGGTCTTCTTCGACACCGACCCTGCCGCGTGCCCCCCCTCGTTCTCAACCATCTTCTGGGCCTCGCTCCGGCTGAAGCGGGTGAGCGCCCCGGTGAAGACGAAGGTCTTGCCGGTGAACTTTCCCCCCACCTTTTTCTCTTCAACCGTCGGCTCCACGCCGGCTTCGACCATCCGCCGGATGGTTTCCCGGTTCCCCTCGTTGTGGAAGAAGGTGGTGATGCTCTGTGCCACTTGGGGGCCGATCTCGCGGATGGAGAGGAGTTCCTCCTCCGTGGCCCGGGCCAGGTTGTCGATGCTCCCGAAGGCCGTGGCCAGGAGCTTTGCCGTGTGCTCCCCAACGTGGCGGATGCCGAGGGCGAAGATGAAGCGGGAGAGATCCCGTTTCTTGCTGGCCTCGATGGCGCTGAGGAGATTTTCCGCCAGCTTGTCCCCCATCCGGTCGAATTTCATGAAATCGCCCTTCGCGAGGGTGTAGAGGTCGGCCACGTTCCCCACGAGCCCCAGCCTCAGGAGCTGCTCGATGTACTTCTCGCCGAGCCCCTCCATGTCCATGGCGTTGCGGGAGGCGAAGTGGATGATGGATTCCCGGATCTGGGCCGGGCAGGAGAGTCCCATGCAGCGCACCGCCACTTCGTCGGGGATCTTCACCACCTCGGAGCCGCACTCGGGACACGCGGCGGGAATGGGGAGGAACCGCTCGCTCCCCGTGCGCTTCTCGGTGAGGACCCGCACCACCGCCGGGATGACGTCGCCGGCCCGCTCGATCACCACGGTGTCGCCGATGCGGATGCCTTTCCGCTCCATCTCCTCCCAGTTGTGGAGGGTGGCCCGGGAAACGGTGACGCCGGAGACCTCTACGGGGCGCAGGTTGGCCGTGGGGGTGATGACTCCGGTGCGCCCCACGGACGGGACGATGTCCTCGATGATCGTCACCGCCTGGCGCGGGGGGAACTTCACCGCCACGGCCCAGCGGGGTGAGCGGCTCTTCTCCCCCAGCTCCCGCTGGAGGGGGAAGGAGTCCACCTTCACCACGACACCGTCGATCTCGAAGGGGAGGGTGTCGCGCTGTTCGGCCATCTCGCGGTAGTAGGCGAGGACCCCGGCGACTCCCGACACCTGCCGTGCCAGGGAGGTCACCGGAAGGCCCCGCTGCCTGAGGGCGGAGAGAAACTCCCCTTGACTGCCGAAGTCTGCGCCGCGAATCTCTCCCGGCGCATAACAGAACATGGTGAGGGGGCGCCGGGCCGTGATGCGCGAGTCCAACTGCCGGAGGGAGCCCGCCGCCGCGTTGCGGGGGTTGGCGAAGGGGGGCTCTCCCTCCTCCTCCCGCTGGGCGTTCAGCCGCTGGAAGGCCGCCAGGGGGAGAAACACTTCGCCCCGCACCTCCAGGAGCTCCGGGGGATTCTCCCCTTCGAGCCGCAGGGGGATGCTCTTGACGGTTTTCAGGTTCTGGGTAACGTTCTCCCCCACGACCCCGTCGCCCCTTGTGGAGCCCACGGTGAGCGTGCCGTACTCATAGACCAGTTCCACCGCAAGCCCGTCCAGCTTCGGTTCGCACACGTAGGCGATCTCTTCCCCGGCCGGAAGCGCCAGGGCGCGCTTCACCCGGGCGTCAAACTCGGCGATATCGCCATCGGTAAAGGCGTTTTCCAGTGAGAGCATCGGGATCCGGTGGGTCACCTGCTTGAACTTCTCCAGGGGTGCCCCCCCCACCCGCCGGCTAGGGGAGTCGGGGGTGACCAGCTCGGGATGCTCCTCTTCCAGCTTCAGCAGTTCGCGATAGAGAGCGTCGTATTCCGCGTCGGTGAGCTCGGGGCGGTCGAGGACGTAATAGAGGTGGTCATGGCGCCTGATCTCGGCGCGCAACTCAGCAATGCGCCGCTCGGCGGCGTTTCTGTCCATGGTGAATCTCCGTGGTTTGATGATAGGTGCTTATAGCATAGCGGGGATGTCATGGCAATTTGTCGGGATGGTTAACAGGGCTGTGCAGGGATTGGTTACAGGCGCCTCTGGTTTTCGGTAGAGCAGGGTACAAGGACGCGACTTTTCGCTAAAACCTCGAAAGGATTGAATGTCGCAATAAGTATGTTTTAATTGTCACTGCCGGACACGGCGCGAATAGTGGTGATTGCCACGTCACAAGGAGGGAGCCATGGCGACGAACCTGTTGGAGCAGCTTAGCGGGATGTTTACCAGTGACCTAGTGGGGCAGATCGGCCATTTTCTGGGGGAGGGAACGCCGGCCGTCCAGAAGGGGGTGCCGGCTGCCCTTTCGGCGCTGGTGGGAGGGGTAGCCTCCAAGGGGGCGACGACAGAGGGGGCGGCGCAGATTCTCGGTCAGGTCCGCTCCGGCGGGTTCGGGGAGAATACCCTCTCGGGCATGGCCGCGTCACTGGCAGGGGGTGAGGCGACCAAGGGGCTCCTGGAGCAGGGAAACTCCCTCGTCGGCTCGCTCCTCGGCAACAGGGCCGGCGGGGTTGCGGAGTGGCTGTCGTCCGTGAGCGGCCTCGGAAAGGGGAGCGCCCAGTCGCTGCTGGCTCTCCTGGCCCCCTTCGTCATGGGGAAGATCGGCAAGGAGGCACAGGAGAAGGATCTGGGGGCGGTGGGGCTTTCGGGGCTCCTGGAAGGCCAGGGGCCATTTCTGCAACAGGCCGCCCCGGCGGGACTGGCCGGCCTGCTCGGCCTCTCCAGCCTGTCGGGCCTCGGGGGCGGCGCGTGCCCCAGCGCCCTCTTCTCCGGCCCCCTCTCGAAGATCGTCTGGATTCTGGCCGGCATCGTGGTTGCCTTCCTCCTGTACACATTGCCCCAGCGCTGCTCCATGAAGACTCCGGCAATCCAGCCGGCGCCGCCCCAAGTGCAGGCACCGGCCGTCAAGGTTGATCCGAAGCTGGGAGCCTTCGGTGATGTGACGCTCCCCGACGGCGTCACCCTGAACATTCCCGAATTCGGCATCGAGCGGAAGCTCCTCGCCTTCATCCAGGATGGGGCGAGACCCGTGGACAAGACCACCTGGTTCACCTTCGACCGGCTCCAGTTCGAGACCGGCAGCGCCGTGCTGAAGCCTTCATCCCAGGAGCAACTCGGCAATATCGCCGCGATCCTCAAGGCGTTCCCCCAGGTGGCCATCAAGATCGGCGGCTACACCGACAACGTGGGTGATCCCCAAGCAAACCTCAAGCTCTCCCGGGACCGGGCAAGCAACACCATGCAGGAACTGGTGAAGCTGGGCATCGATCCCTCCCGCCTTGAATCCGAAGGGTACGGGGAGGAGCATCCGGTTGCCGACAACGCCACGGAGGAAGGACGGCAGCAGAACAGAAGGATCGACGTCCGGGTGACAAAGAAATAGCTGACACGGGGCGCGGATGGTTCATGGGGGTTATCCGCGCCCCGTGTGCATTCAATCGGCAGACCATGACAGGAGTGCCTTGCCATGCGATGGAGTGACGGACGGAGAAGCGACAACGTGGAAGACCGCCGGGGGATGACCGTTGGCCGGAAGGCGGTGGGGGGCGGCATCGGCACGATCATTCTCGCGCTGGTAGCCATGTACTTCGGCATCGACCCGTCGGTGGTCCTGCAGGGGGGCGCTCCCCTCACAGCGCCGACAGAGACGAGACAGGCCGGCAAGCCTCCCGCCAGTGACGAACTTGCCCAGTTTGTGTCGGTGGTTCTGGCCGACACCGAGGATACCTGGCACGAGCTCTTCCGGAAGAACGGCAAGACCTACCAGGAGCCGAAGCTGGTCCTCTTCACCGGCGCCGTGGAGTCGGCCTGCGGCTATGCCCAGGCCGCCATGGGCCCCTTTTACTGCCCCCTGGACCAGAAGGTCTACATCGACCTCAGCTTCTACCGGGACCTGAAGGAGCGCTTCAAGGCGCCGGGGGACTTTGCCCAGGCGTACGTCATCGCCCACGAAGTGGGGCACCACGTCCAGTCGCTCCTCGGCATTTCGGAGAAGGTTCATGATCTGCAGCAGCGGAGCGGCAAGGCCGAAGCGAACCAGCTCTCGGTGCGACTCGAACTCCAGGCCGACTGTCTGGCCGGCATCTGGGCCCACCACGCCGACCGGAGCCGGCAGGTACTCGAAAGCGGAGACGTGGAGGAGGCGCTCCAGGCTGCCACCAGCATCGGCGACGACCGCCTCCAGCAGCAGGCCCAGGGGTACGTCATCCCCGAAAGCTTCACCCACGGCAGTTCCGAGCAGCGAGTCCGCTGGTTCAGGTCCGGCCTCGAAAGCGGAAGCTTCGGGGCGTGCAATACCTTCGGGGGCGGCACGCTGTGAGGATATGACGGCATTGGGATGGATTCAATTCCAGCAACCCTGTGGTGCCAGAGCTGTTGAAGCATCTTTGCCTCCGCCGCCTTACGCACGTCACCTTGGCACGGTAATCGCTCCCTTGCATTTCTCCTGATACCTCTGCTATCAATGATGACAGCCGGGCCAATCAGCCCGGCTGTTGTGCGTCTGGAGCACCGATTCCGAGGTTTATTCCATGCTTGACCTTTCCACCCTCAATCCCCCCCAGCGGGCCGCCGCGGAACATACCGAGGGGCCGCTCCTGGTCCTTGCCGGCGCCGGCTCCGGCAAGACCCGGGTCATCACCTACCGGATCGGCCACCTCCTCCTCGACAAGAAGGTGAAGGCCGAGAACATCCTGGCGGTTACCTTCACCAACAAGGCGGCCGGCGAGATGAAGGAGCGGGTGCGGGAACTGGTGGGGCGGAGCCGCGCCAAGGGGATGGTCATCTCCACTTTCCACTCCCTGGGGGTCCGGATCCTGCGCCGGGACATCGAGCGGCTCGGTTACAAGAAGAATTTCAGCATCTACACCACCTCGGATCAGATCGGCCTCATCCGCCAGGCCATGCGGGAGGTGAACGCCGACGGGAAGAAGTTCGACGCCGAGACCCTCCTCTGGCGGATTTCTGGCTGGAAGAACGGGCTCATCACCCCGGACCGGGCCGTTCCCCGCTACGACGATCCCGACGAGCTCCTGGCCTGCGACGTCTACCCCCGCTACCAGGCGCTCCTCCACGCCTGCAACGCCATCGACTTCGACGACATCATCATGCTGACGGTGCGGCTCCTCCAGGACTACCCCGAGGTGCTTGACCACTGGCAGGAGCGGTTCCGCTATATCATGGTGGACGAGTACCAGGACACCAACGCCTCCCAGTATCTCTTCATTTCGCTCCTGGCGCGGAAGTACCGCAACCTCTGCGTGGTGGGGGATGACGACCAGTCCATCTACGGCTGGCGGGGGGCCGACGTGGGGAACATCCTCGACTTCGAGCGGGACTACCCCGGCTGCCGGGTGGTGAAGCTGGAGCAGAACTACCGCTCCACCGGGACGATCCTGGAGGCGGCGAACCAGGTCATCAAAAATAACGCGAAGCGGAAGGAGAAGCGCCTCTGGACCGACGTGGGGGAGGGGCGTCCCATCGACATGGTCATCGCCCAGGACGACGAGGAGGAGGCGACCCTGGTGGTGGAGCGGCTCCAGATGGAGCGCTACCAGCACAACCTCACCTTCGGCGATTTCGCCATCCTCTACCGGACCAACTCCCAGAGCCGGGCCTTCGAGGAGCAGCTTCGCTTCGAGGACATCCCCTACGTGCTCGTGGGGGGGATGCAGTTCTACGAGCGCAAGGAGGTTAAGGACGCCCTCTCGTACCTGAAGGTGATCGACAACCCCCTGGACGAGCAGGCGCTCCTGCGGGTGGTTAACTTCCCGCGGCGAGGGATCGGCGACGGCACTGTGGTGAAGATCAACCAGTGGTCCCTGGAGCACCAATGCCCGCTCCTGGAGGCCATGGGGCGCGTGGAGGAGATCGAGGGGATCACCGAGGCGATGCGGGAAAAGGTTCTGGCGTTCCACCGGCTCATCACGGGCGCGGCCGGGGAGTTCCGCCGTCCGGGAGATCTGGCGGCGCGGGTGAAGGGGTTCTACGACCGGATCGGCCTTGAGGAGGAGCTCTACCGGACCATCGAGGAGCCGGCCACGGCCCGGCGCAAGGTGGAGAACGTGGAGCAGATCATCAACTCCATGGCGGGGTACGAGGAGCGGATTCCGGGGGCGACCCTGTCGGGTTTCCTGGAGAAGGTCTCCCTCATGGACGAGGACCGCTTTAGCGGCAAGGACAAGAAGGAACACGGCAAGGATGCCGTCACCCTCATGTCGCTCCACTCCAGCAAGGGGCTGGAGTTCCCCTTCGTTTTTTTAGTGGGGTTCGAGGAGGAGATCCTCCCCCACAAAAAATCGGTGGAGGAGGGGATGAGCATCGACGAGGAGCGGCGCCTCTGCTACGTGGGGATCACCCGGGCCCGCCGGCACCTCACCATAACCCGCTGCCTCCACCGGAAGAAGTACGGCAAGCTCCTGGAGCGGCAGCCGAGCCGCTTCCTGGAGGAGATCCCGGAGCGACTCGTGCAGGTTCATGAAGGTGAGGTGAAGAAGGCCGCCACCGAGGAGGAGCAGGAGGCCATGGCCCAGGATTTCTTCGCCCGGATGCGGGAGAAGCTGGGGTGATTGAAAACGGCAGCTTAAACACAGAGCAACTGAGCAACAGAGAAATCAATTTGTTTAAGGCAATTCTCTGTGTGACTTTTCGGAGATAGTTTTAAACAGATAATTCTCCGATCTTACTCGGTTGCTCTGTTGCTCTGTGTTTCAAAGGATTATTACAGGTTTACTTGATCGTCTTCTCCCCCGGCTTCCACCCCAGGGGGCAGAGCTCGCCGGTCTGGAGCGCTTCCAGCACCCGGAGGGTCTCATCCACGCTGCGCCCCACCGAGAGGTTGTTCACCACCTGGTACTGGAGGACACCGTTGGGGTCGATGATGAAGAGCCCCCGCAGGGCTACCCCCTCCTTTTCGTCGAGGATGCCGTAGCGGGCCGTTGCCTCCTTCTTGTTGTCGGCCAGGAGAGGGTACTTCAGGTCGCCCAGGTCCCCCCGCTTGATCCAGGCCAGGTGGGAGTACTTGCTATCCACGGAGGCGCCGAGGAGTTGGGCATTGAGTTCCGTGAACCGGTCCATGGCCTTGTTGAAGCCAGTAATTTCCGTGGGGCAGACAAAGGTGAAGTCGGCGGGGTAGAAGAAGAGGACCACCCACTTGCCCCGGTAGTCGCCCAGGCTCACCTTCTTGAATTCCTTGTCCACCACCGCATCGAGGGTAAATGACGGAGCCGGT
This sequence comes from Geobacter grbiciae, assembly GCF_018531165.1. Lineage (NCBI taxonomy): Bacteria > Pseudomonadati > Thermodesulfobacteriota > Desulfuromonadia > Geobacterales > Geobacteraceae > Geobacter > Geobacter grbiciae. The sequence goes on from NZ_JAHDIW010000019.1 coordinate 47,924, forward strand.
TCCCCCACCTTGGCCACCTCGGGAGCGGTGCGGACCATCCCCTTGTGGTGCTGGACCATGAGCTCCGTGGCCTTGGTCATGTCGTCGGCGGGGGCGGCGCAGGCTGTGCCCGCAAAGAGCGAGGTGGCGAGGATTGCAGCGAGTAGTGCTGTTATGCGGTTCATGGGAACCTCCTGGTGGGATTTATTGACGACGGAAACGTCACAAGCATATCCCCATCAAAGGAAGTTGCAAGTGGGCAGGGTGATTCAGAAAACGGTTCTCCTGCCACGGCTTTTGTGGTACAAGAGAGCGATTTTTCATCGAGAAAGGAGCACGCCATGGGCGAAGAAACCAATCCCCGCGTCGTCATCGAGACATCCCAGGGGAACATCACCGTCGAACTGTTCAAGGACAAGGCCCCCATCACCGTCCGCAACTTCATCTCCTACGTGAAGGAAGGGTTCTATGACGGCCTCATCTTCCACCGGGTCATCAAGAACTTCATGGTCCAGGGGGGCGGACTCGACGAGAATATGCAGCAGAAAAAATACAAATTTGCCATCAAGAACGAGGCCGCCAACGGTCTCAAGAACAACAGGGGAACCCTGGCCATGGCCCGGACCGCCGTGGTGGACAGCGCCACCTGCCAGTTTTTCATCAACCTGGTGGATAACGCCTTCCTCGATCACAAGGGGAAAACCCCTGATATGTTCGGCTATGCCGTGTTTGGCCAGGTTGTGGAGGGGATGGATGCGGTGGATGCCATTGCCCAGGTGAAGACCGGCAACAAGGCCGGCCACTCCGATGTGCCGGTGGAGCCGGTATTCATTACCAAGGCTGCGGTGGTGGAGTAGGCCGGATTTGTCCCCTCACCCCCGCCCCTCTCCCCTGTGGAGAGGGTGGCCGAAGGCCGGGTGAGGGGAAATAGAACAGGTTGAGGGCAGATAAAAAGGCCGTCCGAATCATCGGGGCGGCCTTTTTCATTGTGCGGTTGTCGCTGTCTTGAGGCGGGTGCCGTGTTCCTCCTCGGCCGGCGGTGGGCCGGAGATAACCACCCGGTTGCGTCCCTCCGATTTGGCGCGGTAGAGGGCCACGTCGGCGGCCTTGACAAGTACTGCCTCGGTGTTGCCGTCCTCGGGGAAGGAGGAGACGCCGATGCTGGCGGTGAGGCGCCCTTGGGGGAGGTTCTCCTCGTGGGGGAATTCCTCCCCCTCGATCTCGCGCCGAATCCGCTCGGCCACAAAAAGCGATTCCTTCTTGGAGGTTCCGGGAAGGATGATGCAGAACTCCTCTCCGCCGTATCGGGTTACCACGTCCATCTGCCGGGCGGTGTCGGAGAGGATTCGTGCCATTTTCTTCAGTGCCCGGTCGCCGGCCAGGTGGCCGCAGAGGTCGTTGTAGATCTTGAAGTTGTCCAGGTCGATGAGCATCACGGTGAGGGAGAGGTTCTGCCGGATGCTCCGGGCCAGTTCCTCTTCCATGCGACGCTTGAGAAAGCGACGGTTATAGAGGCCTGTCAGCGGGTCAGTGATTGACAGCTGTTCCAGGAAGTCAGCCCGCTCGATGGACAGGGCCCGCTCGATCATGATGGAGGCATGGTCGGCGAAGGTGATGAGCAGATTCAGGTCATCCTCGGTGAAAATCCCCTGATTCTTCTTGTCCGACAGGTTCAGAACGCCGGCGACGCTCTCCCTGAGCTTGATGGGGATGCTGACGAATGACTTTGTCTTGAAACGGGGACGGTTGGGGATGCCGATCCGCTTGTCCTTCTCGATGTCGTTCACAAGGAGGGGGTTGCCGCTGGCCGCCACCTTGCCGGCAATGCCGCTCCCCACCTGGACCACCATGCTCTGGGCCAGCTGCATGTTCATGCCGAGGGCCGCCTCGATTTTGAGGTTTTCGCCGTTTTCGTCGATGAACATGAGGGAGCCGCTGGAGGCATCCGCCAGGTCGGCCGCCATGGCGAGGATTTGCTCGTTGAGCTCTTCCTTGGAGGTGGCCCGGGAGAGGGCGGTGAACATGGTCATGAGCTTGGTTGCCTGGGCATTGTCGGCGGAGTGCTTTTCCTCCTCCCGCAGGCGCAGGAGTTTCGCCGAGGCCCGGTCGGCGACCAGTTGCACGAGGAGCTTGTCCCGGCGGGTGATGGCCGCATCGAAGAGAACCATGATGCCGAGAAAATCACCGTTGGAGGCGAAGCGGATGCACAACCCCTGATTGGCGGCGATTTCAGGGAAGAGGGTCCGGCACTCATCGTCGAGGGTGACGACGTTCTCTTTCCGGTTGCGGGGAAAGATCGACAACGCCCGTGCCGCCGGCATGGTTCCCAGGTCGGGCTCCATCCCCCAGAGCCCCTTCATGGAGAATGTGCTGTTCCCTTCGGGGGAGAGCATGGCGATCCGGCCGATATCGAAGAGGATGCCGATGGTCTCGCTCAATAGCCCCAGGACTTCGTCGGCGGTCTTTGCCGCGTCGATGCCGCCGGCAACCCCGGAGATGGAGGCGAGCCGCCGCATGGTATTCTCGAAGATGAGGGAGTGGATGTTCCTGCCCAGGAGCGTCGGAAGCAGTTCGTGAATCTTGCGGGCAGTTTCGGCCACCTCCTCCTCGGTGACGGCGGGGAGGTTTTCCAGCTCTTCCAGAAGGGCAACAGCGTCCACGCTGTCTGTCTGGGCGAGGGATTCCATGGGGACCAGGTCGACATCTTTCTCCCTGACTCCGCCGCCGATGAGGCAGGTGAAGGGGATATCCCTCCCCCGGAGCGGCACGGCAAAATTGAGGAGTCCTGTCTGACACCGGAAGACCACCGCCCTGTTTTCGCCCATGGCCCTCTGGACTGCCTCTTCCACGGCCGTCTGGCAGGCCTTGCCGCAGAGCAGGCTCTGGGCGATGGCCTCGCAGACGGGGAAGAGGGACCGGTAGAGCGGCATTCCCCCTTCTGTCTCGGCGCAGAAGGTCAGCTGGTAGGGCGCGAGGAAGGGGTACGATTTGAGTACCTCAAGCAGCTCCACCGGCTGGATTGTAGTCAGTTCAGCATGGTGCACGATAGTTGTCCCGTTTCTTCCAAAGGTCAGGCGGCTCCGCCCACGGTTATTTCCTCGATGAGCAGCGTCGGCTGGGCATCGGACACCGGCACCCCCTGGCCGTCTTTGCCGCAGGTGCCGATGCCGAAGCCCAGGTCGCTTCCCACCTTCACGATCTTTTTCAGCACGTCGGGGCCGTTGCCGGTGAGGGTCGCACCCCGGACCGGTTCGGTCACCACCCCGTTTTCGATGAGGTATCCCTCGGAAACCTCGAAGACGAAATCCCCGTTAACCGTGTTCACCTGCCCGCCACCCATCTTGCGGACGAAGAGCCCCTTTTCGACCCCTCGGACGATCTCCTCCGGCGAGCTTTCCCCCGGCGCGATCAGGGTGTTGGTCATCCGGACGATGGGCTTTGCGTGGTATCCCTCCCGCCGGCCGTTGCCGGTGGAGGCGCACCCGTCCTTCATGGCGGAGAGACGGTCGTAGAGGTATCCCTTGAGGATGCCGTTTTCCACGAGCACGGTCCGCTGGGCCGGCGTCCCCTCGTCGTCGAAGGAGAAGGAGCCCCTGGCGTTGGGGATCGTGGCGTCGTCGATGACCGTCACCAGAGGCGAGGCCACCTGCTCCCCCACTTTGCCGGTGTAGACCGACATGCCGCTGCCGGCCAGGTCCGCTTCGAGGCCGTGTCCGATGGCCTCGTGGACCATGGTTCCCCCCGCCTCGGAAGAGAGGACCACCGGCATCAGCCCACCGGGGGCCTTGCGGGCGCCGAGCATCATCACGGCTCTCCGGGCAGCCGCCAGGGCAACCTCCTCGGGGCTCCGCTCCCGGAAGATCTCGTGACCCATGAATCGACCCACGGGCTCGTACCCGGTCTGGATTACATCTCCGTCCGCCGCCACTACTTGCGTCAGGAAGAGGGTGCCGGTCCGGAGAGCCTCCGTGAAATCACCAAGCGAATTGGCGATCTGAGTTTTGACGGCGCCGTCGCGGTAGACGGCCGTAACTTGGCGTATTCTTTTGTCGAAACCGCGCGCCGCCGCGTCGCCCCGGTTCACGAGCGCAACTTTGTCCTGAAGTGGTACGTTATCTGGCGGAATCTCGATGGGGAAGCCCGGTCCAACGAGCTTCGTCCGCATGTCGATGGCGCGGCCGAACTGCTCTCCCTTTACCGCCCTGCTCACGGTCTCAGCCAGCGCCAGGAGGGCCGTTTCGGTCACCTCGTTGGTGTAGGCGTAGGCGGTGCGCAGGTCCGAGATGACCCTGATCCCCACCCCCCGATCGGTGCCGGCGAGGACTTTCTCAATCTTTCCGTCTTCGCAGATAATGGAGGTGCTTGAGCCCTCCTCGTAGTATATGTCCGCGAATTCACCGCCTCCCGCAAGGGCGCGGCGCAGGATGACACTCAGGTTCATTCCGTCAAGCATGGCTGGAAAACTCCGTGGCTGACACCTCTTTGATAGCAATTTCGGTGCCGAGCGATTTGAGGAGGGCGTCTAATGTTCCCGCGAAATAACTATTATACGTGATGACGACAGTGCTGGTTTTCCGGTCAGCCGTACTGAGGGTGGCAAGGCCTTCGTAGGCTTCCACGATGAACTTCAGGTAGGCGAGGTCATGGCGCGGAACCTGGAAAAAGCGGGTGATTTCAGTGGGCTGGTACACGGTGCTCCCGAGAATGATAATTTGTACTTTTTAACACGCAAGTACTTAAAAAACAACATAAAAAAGTGTGCTTTGCAATGGCTGTATTACTCGGTGGTTAGCAGCCCGGCGGGTTAAATTCGTTGCCTCCGGGGCCCCTGGCGCGTAAAATGCGTTCGGTTTGCAGCAACCAGTTTTTCCTCATCTGAATTCTATTTTGTCGCACGGTGTCGGAAGGGGTGGAACTCTCGCTCCGAACCGATCCAGCGTCACCAGCCGGTCTTCGTGGCACGTAAACAGCTATTCCCGAGGCTTTCCCTCCGCTAGTGCCTAAGGTGGTTTTTTGCGGGGATCGCTTCTCCGCGAGAGCTCCACCCCTTCCGGGGACTAGCGGTGGAAAATGTGACATAAGTAGAACTAAAGGAGTATCGGATATGATGAATACCCACCGTCTGGCCACGGGAGCGGCGCTCCTGGCATTTCTCGTTATTGTATCGCCATTGGCTGCCGAAGTGAAACCCGCGGCAAAAGTTTCTTCGCCTCCCCCCGCGGCCGGCTCGGTTTTCCGCGATCGCCTGAAGAATGGCTCCTCCGGTCCCGAGATGGTGGTCATCCCCGCCGGCAAGTTCCGGATGGGGGCCATCTTCGGCGGCGGCGACCCCGACGAGAAGCCGGTCCACTGGGTATCAATCGCCCGCCCCTTTGCCATGGGGAAGTATGAGGTGACCTTCGGGGAGTACGACCGGTTTTGCGATGCCACCGGCCGGGAGAAGCCCAAGGACGGCCGTCGCTGGTTCGGTCCTCTCTCCCGGGACTGGGGCCGGGGACGGATGCCGGCCATGAACGTCAGCTGGGAGGATGCCGTAGCCTATGCCAAGTGGCTGTCGGAGCAGACGGGGCAGAAGTACCGGCTCCCCAGCGAGGCCGAGTGGGAGTTCGCGGCCCGTGGCGGCAAGGATACCCCCTTCTGGTGGGGGGGAACCGCCGGCGAAAAAAGGGCCAACTGCAAGGGGTGCGGCAGCAAGTGGGACAACAAGAAGGGTGCGCCGGCGGGCTCCTTCGCCGCGAATCCCTATGGCCTCTTCGATACGGCAGGCAACGTCTGGGAATGGTGCCTCGACACCTGGCACGACAGCTATACCGGAGCTCCCACTGACGGCTCCCCCTGGCTCGGCGGCGACGACACCCGCCGCGTCCAGCGGGGGGGCTCCTTCGGGAGCAAGGTCCGTTACATCCGCTCCTCGGCCCGGGGACGCGGCGCCCCCGATGGGCAGTATGTCTATCTCGGCTTTCGGGTGCTGAGGGAACTGTGATCGCCAACAATCCCCTCGACACCCTCCGGACGGTCTTCGGCTACCGCACCTTCCGCCCCTTCCAGGAGGAGATCGTCACCCGTCTCATCGGCGGCGGCGATGCCTTTGTCCTCATGCCGACGGGGGGCGGAAAGTCCCTCTGCTACCAGATTCCGGCCATCCACCGTCCCGGCGTCGGCATCGTGGTCTCTCCCCTCATCTCCCTCATGAAGGACCAGGTGGATACGCTGCGGGAGAACGGCGTGGCGGCCGCGGCCTACAATTCCGCCATGGGCGAGCGGGAGGCCCGGCAGGTCCTGGCCCGGCTCCACGCGGGCGAGCTGGATCTCCTCTACGTGGCGCCGGAGCGGCTCATGACCGACGCCTTCCTGGAGCGGCTCCGGGAGATCCCCGTGGCCCTTTTCGCCATCGACGAGGCCCACTGCGTTTCCCAGTGGGGGCACGACTTCCGCCCCGAGTACGTGGGGCTGGGGCGGCTGCGGGGGCTCTTCCCCGGCGTGCCGGTCATCGCCCTCACCGCCACCGCCGACGTCCAGACCCGCAGCGACATCATCGACCGGCTGGGGCTTCGGGACGCCCAGGTCTACGTCACCGGCTTCGACCGGCCGAACATCCGGTACACCGTGGTCGATAAGCAGAAGCCCTTTCACCAGCTCCTGGCGTTTCTGGGGAACCGCCCCCAGGATGCCGGCATCGTCTACGCCCTCTCCAGAAAGCGCGTGGAGGAGGTGGCCGGCAAGCTGCGGGATGCCGGCATCGAAGCGGCCGCCTACCATGCGGGGCTGGCCGACGGCGAGCGGAGCCGGGTCCAGGAGGCGTTCCTGCGGGATGATGTCCGCGTTGTGGTGGCCACTGTCGCCTTCGGCATGGGGATCGACAAGCCCAACGTCCGGTTCGTGGTCCACTACGACCTTCCCAAGAACATCGAGAGCTACTACCAGGAGACGGGTCGGGCCGGGCGCGACGGGCTGCCGGCCGAGGCGCTCCTTCTCTTCGGCTACGGCGACATCGCCGTTTCCCGTTCCCTCATCGAGTCCGGCAACAATCCGGAACAGGTGCGGATCGAGCTCCACAAGCTGAACGCCATGGTGGGGTTCGCCGAGGCCGGCACCTGCCGCCGGGAGGCGCTCCTTGGCTATTTCGGCGAGCGGCTTGCCGAGCCGTGCGGCAACTGCGACCTCTGCCTCGATCCCCCCGAGAGCTTCGACGCCACCGAGGATGCCCGCAAGGCCCTCTCCTGCGTCTACCGGGTGGGGCAACGCTTCGGCATGGGGCACGTAATCGATGTACTGCGGGGCTCGAAAAACGAGCGCATCCAGCAGCTGGGCCACGACCGCCTCTCCACCTACGGCATCGGCGCGGACCGCTCCGCCGAGGCGTGGGGAAGCATCATCCGCCAGCTTATTCATCGCGGGTACCTGGAGCAGGACCTGGCCAACTATTCGGTGCTGAAGCTGACCCCGGCGGCCCGCCCCCTGTTGCGGGGGGAGGTGAGCCTGACCCTTGCGAAGCCCCGGGTGAAGGTTGCCCCGGTCAAAAAGGAGCCGAAGCGTAAGGGTGCAGTGGCGTCGCTGGCCGAGGGGGACGAGGATCTCTTCCAGGCGCTGAGGGCTCTCCGCAAGCGGCTGGCCGACGAGCAGCAGGTTCCCCCCTATGTCATCTTCAGCGACGCCACGCTGGTCGAGATGGCGACCCTGCGTCCCGCAACCATGGACGACCTCCTGCGGGTGAACGGGGTAGGGGAGCAGAAGCTCGGGCGCTACGGCGCGGCGTTTCTTGAGGCGATTCGGAACAATTCGTGAGTAGTTGTTTCTGAGCGAAATTTTCATTTCCACTATTTATCAACGCCCGGAGGTTCCCATGTCCGTCACCCTCGACGAGGTAAAACAGGTCTACGCGGAGGCCGACTGCCTTTTCACCGTTCCTCAGGTTGAAGAGACCATCGACCGGATGGCGCGGGAGATCACCGCACGGCTGGCCGATGCCAACCCCGTCGTCTTCTGCGTCATGAACGGGGGGATCATCGTTACCGGCAAGCTCCTGCCGAAGTTGGAGTTCCCCCTGGAGGCGGAGTACCTCCACGCCACCCGTTACGGCCACAAGCTCTACGGCACCGTCCTCGACTGGAAGGTACGGCCGACCAAGGAACTGAAGGACCGCACCGTCCTCATCATCGACGATATCCTGGACGAGGGGGAGACCCTGGGCGCCATTGCCGACTGGTGCCGGGGCATGGAGGCGAAGGAGGTGCTGACGGCCGTCCTGATCGACAAGGAGCATGACCGCAAGGCCCGTCCCGACCTGGTCCCCGAGTTTGTGGGGCTCAGGACGCCGGATCGCTACCTCTTCGGCTTCGGCATGGACTACAAGGGGTATTGGCGGAACGCGCCGGGGATTTTCGCTCTCAAAGGGTTCTGAAACGCGGCACCGGCCCCTCACTCCCAGCCCCTCTCCCCGGGGGAGAGGGTGGCCGCAAGGCCGGGTGAGGGGGATGCTCGAGGTTGTTTCCTTATATGAATTTCGTTGCTTCGTTTTTCCGTTTCGACCACTACCGTACCAGCTTCCGGAAGGAGACCGTGGCCGGGATCACCACGTTCCTGACCATGGCCTACATCATCATCGTGAACCCGGCCATCCTGGAGGCGGGGGGGATCCCGCGGGGGCCCCAGACCACGGCCACCATCCTGGCCGCGGTCTTCGGCTGCGTGGTCATGGCGCTGTGGGCCAACCGCCCCTTCGCCATCGCCCCCTACATGAGCGAGAACGCCTTTGTCGCCTTCACGGTGGTGAAGACCCTCGGTTATACCTGGCAGACGGCCATGGGCGCGGTCTTCGTGGCCGGCATCGTCTTTTCCATTCTTACGGTCTTCAGGGTCCGGAGCTGGCTGGCAGAGGCGATCCCCCTCTCCCTCAAGTGTGCCTTTGCCGTGGGGATAGGCCTCTTCCTCACCTTCATCGGCCTCAATGAGACCGGCCTCGTCACCCTGGGGGTTGCCGGGGCGCCGGTGAAGATGGGGAACATTGCCGCGCCGTCGGTGCTCCTGGCGGTCTTCGGCTACCTTCTTACCGTCTTCCTCATGACGCGGCAGGTCCGCGGGGCCATTGTGATCGGCATCGTGGCCACCACGGTCCTCTCCATCGCCTTTGGCGTGACCCCCATGCCGAAGGAGTTCGTGAGCCTCCCCCCCGACATCTCGCCGATCCTCTTCCAACTGGATATCGGGAGCGCCTTCGAGATCCGTTTCTTACCGGTGGTCCTCACCATTTTCATCATGGCGTTCCTGGACACGGTGGGGACCCTCATCGGCCTCTCCATGCGGGCCGACCTCCTGGACGAGCACGGGAATCTCCCCGAGATCGAGAAGCCGATGCTGGCCGACGCCCTGGCCACCACCGTGGCGCCGCTTCTGGGGACCACCACCACCGGCGCCTACATCGAGTCGGCCGCCGGCATCGAGGAAGGGGGGCGCACCGGCTTCACGGCCCTCGTCGTGGCGGGGCTTTTCCTCCTGGCCCTCTTCTTCGCCCCGCTGTTCACCATCGTCCCTTCCCACGCCTACGGCATCGCCCTCATCGTCATCGGCTCCTTCATGATAGAGCCCATCAAGCGGATCGCATTCGATGACTTCACCGAGCTGGTTCCCGCCTTCCTCACCATCGTCCTCATGATTTTCACCTACAACATCGGCGTCGGCATGAGCACGGGGCTCCTCACCTATCCGCTCCTCAAGGCCGCAGCCGGCCGGGGGCGCGAGGTGCCGGCCGGCATGTGGGTGCTGGCGCTCCTGGCGGTGTCGCTCTTCGTGTTCTTTCCCAAGATGTGATCATGCAACGAAAAAGGCCCGCCGAGTGCGGGCCTTTCAGTGTGGGGAAGCCGTGTAGCAGCTGTCGCGACGTTGCCGGGGAGGTTTCGTCAGGCTTTACCTTTCCCTTTGACAACGTCCGCAAAGCGATAGAACAAATCCGGGCTGAAAGCGCCTCCCACCTCGTCTTCCATGATCCGGAGGGCTTCCGTTCCGGGGAGGGCGGTGTGCTTGGGACGGTCGGTGGTCATGGCGCAGTAGGTGTCGCAGAGGGCCGCCAGTTGGGCGCTGCGGGGGATGTCGTCTCCCTTGAGGCCGGCGGGGTAGCCGCTGCCGTCGTATTTTTCGTGATGGTGCCGCACGATGGTCAGCGAAACCTCGCTCAGGGTGCCGGCGCTTTGCAGATGCTCGTATCCCTTCTGGGCATGCTGCTTCGCCTTGTGGTACTCGATATCGGCCAGGGCGTCCGGTTTGTCGAGGAGTTGGCCGGACAAGAAGACCATTCCTACGTCGTGGAGGAGGGAGCCGATCCCCACGTCAATCATTTCGTCCTGGTTCAAGCGGAAAAGCCGGTCGTGGACCAGCATCATCAGGGTGGCCACCTGGACGCTGTGGGTGAAGATGTAGTAGTTCTGGGACGTGATGGCCTGGAGCGCCTTCAGGGCGTCTTCGTGCCCCGCCACGTACTTCATGAGGTGGCGGATCAGGCTCCGGCAGCGGATGATATCCGCGGTCTTGCCCGGTTCATCAAAGACGTCGGTGACGTAGTTGGCGGCGGTCTGGTAGAGGATGGTCCCCTTGGCGTTGCTGTCGATGTCGTCCCGCGCCAGGAGGGTGTCCAGGTTCTGTTCAAGGTATTCGGTCACCGCGTCCATGTCGCCGCTTCTCACGTAGAGGAATGAGGTGTTGGTCCGTTCGAGCCGGTGCCGGTCCTCCTCCGTGAACTGCCGGTCATGGTTCTTGTACAGGATGTAATTGCCGCTGTTCCTGACGTAGAGGGCGATTTCCGGGAAGTAGGAGGGTGAGACGGATGCGAGGGAAAGGGGTCGGTAGAAACGGCTTTTCATGGAAGGGTCCCTGATGTATTCATGGGGCTATTGAAACGCACAGTATGTTGATTTGTCAAGAGTTTCATTGATCGATGAGAGTGTCGCGCAACCGGCTGAATTTCCTGAGGATGGCGCTTTCGGTTGCCTCTGCCGAATTTCTTCCGTCTCCGGTCCCGGCGATTGACAAGAGAAGACCGGGGCACTACAGTAGGTGTCATTATGCCGGTTCGGCCGCAGCTGGCAGCCGGTGCCGCCGACGGATGGAGATTCGATGGTGCAGACGAGAACGAAGATTACCCTGGGACTCATGGCTGTGATTGCCTGCCTCGCCTTTGGCGGTGCCACCCTCTGGCGGCTTGCCGCGACCGCCCCCGACCGTGAGGCGGGAGCCTCCCTGAAGCTCCTGGCCGAAGTGCTCCGCCAGGTGGAAGAGAACTACGTGGAGAAGGTGGACCGGAAGAAGCTCCTGGAAGGGGCCGTCAACGGGATGCTCGCCGCCCTCGATCCCCACAGTGCCTATCTTCCTCCCGAGCCGTTCTCGGAGATGAAGGTGGAGATATCGGGCTCTTTCGGCGGCCTCGGTATCGAGATTGCCCTGAAGGAGGGAAAGCTCACGGTTATTTCACCCATTGAGGACACCCCCGCCTGGCGGGCCGGCATCAAGGCCGGAGACCATATCTGGAAGATCGACGGCACCCCCACCCGCGACCTCACCATCGTTCAGGCGGTGAAGAAGATGCGGGGGGAGCGGGGGACGAAGGTGACTCTCACGATCCTGCGCAATGGCGAAACGGAGCCCCGGGAGTTTCCCCTCGTGCGGGACATCATCCAGACCAAGAGCCTCAAGGCCAGGAGCCTGGAGCCCGGGTACGGCTATGTGCGGATCAGCCATTTCCAGGAGCGGACCGGAGAGGATTTCGCCAATGCCCTGCGGAACCTCAGGGCCGAGAACGGCGGTACTCTCAAGGGGCTCGTGCTCGACCTGCGCAACAATCCCGGCGGGCTTCTGGAGGTGGCGGTGGCGGTGGCCGGCCGCTTCGTGGGTGAGCGGCTCGACAATGGCCTCATCGTCTACACCGAGGGGCGTGAGGAGTTCGCCAAGCGGCGTTTCAGCGCCACCGTTGGCGAGAAGGAACCCCCGTATCCCCTGGTGGTGCTCATCAACAGCGGCAGCGCCAGTGCCTCGGAGATCGTGGCCGGCGCGCTGCAGGACTATGGCCGGGCCGTCATCATGGGAACCCCCAGCTTCGGCAAGGGGTCGGTCCAGACCGTAATCCCCATGAAGGACGGTGCCGGGCTCAAGCTCACCACGGCCCTCTACTACACTCCCAAGGGGCGCTCCATCCAGGCCAGGGGGATCATACCCGACGTCTGAGGTATCCTGATGACGATGGACACTCCCGCTTGGTAAACTACCGAGAGGGAGGTAAACATGAAACAGCAGCAGC